>JBOGMR010000025.1:0-2774 GCA_050746825.1 Bryobacteraceae bacterium
CGCCACGCGAGGCCGGGGCACAAACTCTAGGTTACTGCATCTCATGCCCGTCGAGGCGCGGCGCCATGTCCGGAAAATGCGAGGCGGAGCGCAGTCGCACATGGTTGAGGCCAGCGACGGCGCACACTACATCGTCAAGTTCGTCAACAATCCGCAGCACCGCCGCATCTTGATCAACGAAATGGTCGCGGCGGAATTCTTGCGGTATTTGCAGATCACCAGTCCGGCCACCGCGATCGTCAATTTGTCCGAGGAGTTTCTTGCCGAGAATCCGGAGGTGCGCATCGAGCTGGGCGGGAACACGGTCGGCGTGCCGGCGGGACGCCACTTCGGATCGCGTTTCCCGGGTGATCCGTCGCTGCTGGCCGTTTACGACTACCTGCCGGACGTGCTGCTGTACCAGGTCGCCAACTCTCGGGAATTCCTCGGGGTCCTGGCGTTCGACAAATGGATGGGAAACTCCGACGCGCGCCAGTCGGTCTTCTTCCGCGCCCGGCTGCGCGACTGGGTGGCGAATCCGGCGTTGTGCCCGGACACCGGGATCCATCCGCGCAAGCTGGGGTTCGTCGCGCTGATGATCGATCACGGATTTGTGTTCAACGGGCCAGGCTGGGAATTCGTGGACGGGCCGCTGTTCGGGACCTATCCAAGGAAGCTGGTGTATGAAAAGGTGCGCTCGGTCGAAGACTTCGAGCCGTGGCTCAGCCAGATCGTGCACTTCCCGGAGCACGTTGTCGATCAGGCGCTGAAGCAGGTTCCGCCGGAATGGATGAACGGCGACGGCGAGCCGCTTGAAACCTTGCTCGAAACGCTGTTGCGCCGCCGGAAGCGGTTGCCGGATATTCTCAGCGATTGCCGCCGGGCGAAGCAGAATCCGTTTCCGCTCTGGACGTAACCTGCCCGTCCGCGCTTTTCCCGGCCGCGCTTTTCCCGGCCGCGCTTTTCCCGGCAATGATCTGTTCAACAACCAGCGCCGCTGTTGCCGGCGCCATCAGAATGCCATTGCGATAGTGGCCGTAGGCAAGCCACAGCCGGGTTCCCGGGTGCTGCCCGATGACAGGGTGCTCGACGGTGCCGGGGCGAAAGCCGCACCAGATTTCGGGTTCACCGGCTTGGGAGAGGGCGGGCCAGAGACGCCCGGCGCGGGCGCGGATATCGGCGACGATGGCGGTATCGATGGCGCGATCGAAGCCGGCGTGTTCGGTCGAGCTGCCCGCGATGGTGAAGCCGGTCGAGCGCTGCAGAATGTAGGTGTGGCCGCTGCGCAGGATGGCCGGCAAAGATCCGGGCGCCATGCGATAGCCGAGCAGATGGCCTTTGACCGGGAAGCACTCGGGCAACCGTAGATCGACGTGGTCGTGGAAGCAGGGAATGCGGGAACTCCAGGCGCCTGCGGCCAGCACACCGGCTGCGGCTTCGAAGACTCCAGCGCTCGTCGTCGCGCGCACCGTGTTGCCCGATGCTTCGATCCGCAACACCGGCGTGTGCTCGATGAGCTTGACGCCGCAAGCGAGGCAGGCGCAGCGCAGAGCCGCCATCACATCTCGGGGGTCGACCGAAGCGTCGCGAGGGTAGAACAAGCCGCGATCGGTTCGTGTGGAAGGAATGCCCAGGGACCGTTGCGTTTCGGCTTTTTCGAGCAGCGCGCTCCAGTCTTCCCCGGACTGAGGAATTTCGAGCGCGCCGGACTGCCGGAAGTCGATCGTGCGTGACGTTTCGGCCGCGAGTTCGGCGACGAATTCGGGGTAGAGATCAAGACTCTCAACGGCAAACCTGGCCCAATGCGAGCGGCCTCCGAATTCGCCCCCGGGCGCCAGCATGCCGGCGCCTGCCCAGCTTGCTTCCGAGCCCATTTGCGCCGCGTCGATGAGGGCCACGCGCACCCCGGCCTGCGCGAGCCGCCACGCGATGGCCGATCCAATGATGCCTGCGCCGACGATGATTACGTTCGACACGTGACCATGATAGCGCTCGGGATTCGCCTTAACCCGGCAACCTGCTTTTTCCATGAAAGAAACAGCACGGTTCTGCCTTATACCAACTTCGAACCGCTTGTTCATGACACGCCTGCCTGGATCAACGTTCTTCCGGAAGATGCAGTGAGGTAACCGCCTACATGGAGGGCGGGCCGCATTCAAAACCTGAAGAGTATCCGTATTCCGAACGGCTGTGGAGCGCGTCCCGAACGCCCGCTCAGAGAGCTTGCTGGACGCCGGCTTTCTGATCGGAGGGTCGCACGCGGTTCGCAGCCCTGGCCCGTGCCTTTGAGGCTTCAACTTCGCGATCTCGGGCCGGTGCGTTCGTAACCAGAGAGTCGAGGAGGTCTCGTGTTGCCTGGGTCACCCGGTCGACGGCGCGGTTGAAGGCGATTTCGTTTGACTTCGAAGGCCGTGTGAAGCCGCTCAATTTCCTGACAAACTGGAGAGACGAGGCGCGAACCTCTTCGTCGCTGGCAGGCGGCTTAAAGTTATGCAGAGTTTTGATGCTTCGACACACTCCTGAGCTTCGCAGAATCCGGTGACGGGTTCAAGCGCACGAAGCCGCACAGGTGCGCGACATGAGAGTGGTCGCATGGCGGATCCGTCCGAGGGTAACTGAGCCGCGAGCGTGAGCGAGCGGTTGGGTTGCCTCACAACACGTCCCCCAAGAAAACCGCCCGAGGCTTGCCTTGCTCCTCGGCCACATAGCGGATCGCCTCACGAACATCCTGATCCTTCCACAGCCATCGCGTGCTTCCGTGACGTGCCCATCGCCTCCGGCCTCGTTCATCGCCT
>JBOGMR010000026.1:0-3345 GCA_050746825.1 Bryobacteraceae bacterium
GTACTGGCGGACGATGTCGAATGCGGAGACACTGCTGGCTTTTGCAAGCTGGTCCAGCGTGATGGTGGACAGCTCCTGTACCGACGCGAGCTTGATCGCGCCGTCGAGCACCATCTTTTGCTGTTCCGAACTCAGGCTCACGACCCAACCTCGTGTTCACGTGCGGCGGTTGCGCCCGGCGCGGCGCCGGAACGAAAGGCGAAATAGTCTCTCGCGAGATCGCGGTTGTTGTCCTTCCCGGTGAGAATCGTCCGCACCACGCGTTGCGCAGAAACGATAACCGGCGTGATGCCTCCCCCGGGCTGCGTCCAATGTCCCGTCAAATAAAGATTCTCGATCGGGGTTGTGATCGGCAGCCGGGCCGGGCCGAGTTGCTCCGGCGACATCTCCCACCCCAGCATCGCGCCCTGCCAGTTATTCGTGAATCGGAAAGAGGTCATCGCAGTCGCGCCTAATTGTACGACAAGGTGATTGTCGATGCCGGGCAAGATGCGCCTCAGACGTTCCATCACCTGATCGATGACTCCCTGCTTGTGCGACGGCCAATCAGCGATATCCTCCAGTCGAACCGGCGTCAGCTTTTGAATGATCAGAATCTGGCATCCCGGCGGCGCGATGTCGGGGTCGAAATGAGTCGGGATGAAAACTTTGAACACGGTTCGGATCGAATCCCCGGGATCGAAGCTGGTCCAGTAGTAGCCTTCGGCTTCCGCGAGCGCTTTCGGATCCATGCCGCGGAGTCCCATGTGAATCAGGAAGCAGGGAAAGCTCGGACGCTGCGAGCGCAGGGATTCGATCGGCCATCGCCCACAATGCCGCTCGCCGATGAGCGTCTCATACGTGTGCAGCGCGTCCGCGTTGGACACGACGACCGGAGCGTGGAAGACGTATGTTTCCGGCGCACGTTTTGAAATGGTCGAAGCCCGCACTCCCTGTGCCTTGCCGTTCTCGATCACGATCTGCTCGACAGAGGCGCATTTCAGGATTTGCCCGCCGCGGGCGACCAACGCGCGTCCCAGATCGTCGGCGAACTTCTGCGAGCTACCTTTTGGATAGTAGTTGCCGAGGAAATAAGCCAAGCGCAGCATCGCATCGAACAGATACGACGTTCGGCCCGGCAAAGAGCCCCAGTGCGGCGTGTCGGCCATGAGGATGGCCTTGATGCGCGGGTCGCGAAAATGCTCGTCCAGCTTCTCTGTCACCGTGAAGCGCGCGAAGTGCTCGGCGCGCTCGTTGCCCACGCCTTTGAAGTAATAGAGCAACCCGTAGAGATAGGCTTGGCGAAGCTCCGCGAAATAGGCATCGACATTCGCAGCCTCTTCGGGGAACCAGGCTTTCAACTTGTCCAAATACTGCTGCAAATCCGCCGGCACCGCGAAAGCCGGCAGGCCAGGGAAGTGAAACTGGTCGACCGGGTCCATCTTAACCCACTCGGTCGGAATCCCAAGCTCCTGAAGCAGCTTCCCGGTAAGCGTGGTGGGATTGCCGAGCAGGGGATAGAAATGCGTAGCGGCGTCGAACACGAATCCTTTGCGGCGAAACGTCGAACAGAACCCACCGAGCATGTAGTGGCGTTCGAGCAGCAGCACTTTGAGGCCGGCTTTCGCCAGCAGGTTCGCGCAGAACAGCCCGCCGATTCCGGAACCGATGATGATCGCGTCGTAGCGGTTCGGGTACTGCCGGCCAAAGATGGTGTAGGTGCTCACGCCAGGCCTCCGTCCATCGTGATCACTTGCCCCGTGATGTAGGCGGCATCCTCGCTCGCAAGGTAGAGCGCCGCTCGCGCGACCTGCATCGCTGTGCCGGGCTTACCCATCGGGATCTGCGCGTACAGCTTCTTGCGTGTGTTCTCGTCGATCGAGCCGGTCATTTCAGTGTCGATGAAGCCCGGCGCAATCGCATTCACGCGCACACCGAACCGGGCGACTTCACGCGCGAGCGCCTTTGTGAATCCGATAATGCCCGCTTTCGACGCACTGTAATTCGTCTGGCCCGCCATCCCTGTGATACCACTCACGCTGGTGATATTGATGACGCAGCCGCTGTTGCGGATCATGTCGCGGATAACGGCGCGCGCGTAATTGAACGTTCCCGTAAGATTCGTATCGATCACGTCGCGCCAGGCCGCCGGATCCATGTTGTGGAGCGCCGCGTCGCGCTTGATGCCCGCATTGTTCACGAGGACGCCGATCGGCCCAAGAGCCTGCTGCACCTGCGCGACCACCTCCTGAGCGCGCGTGAAATCTTTTGAGTCGGCCTGAAATGGCGTCGCCACCGAAGCCAGGCTCTCAGCGGCCGCCTGATTGCTCGCGTACGTAAATGCCACTTTGTGACCCGCGGCGTGAAACTCCTCGACAATGGCGCGGCCGATGCCCCGGCTCCCGCCGGTGACAAGAACGACGCTCATTTCGGCCGATTCCTCCCGTAGTGCTCATGCGCGGCGACGAACTCGCCGCTCGTGATTGCCGCACCCATCGAGATCTCGCCGCCCAGCACGGCTGCCGCCACGACTTCCGCGAATTTCTTCGCCTTGCCGGCGCCGTGGCAGTCCATAATCGACAGCGCCTCGCGCTGTGTCGGCAGACCTGTGCCGCCTCCGACCGTCGCGACTGTTAGCGCCGGCAATGTCAGGCTGACGAACAAACCCTCGGGGCACAACTCGAAGTACGTGATGCCACACGCTGCGTTGACGACGTTGGCGACGTCCTGCCCCGTGGCAATAAAGATCGCCGTGAGGCCGTTGGCGTATTGCGCGTTGTAGCCGATGGCGTTCGCCTGCAGATGGCCGATGAGCGTCGAATGCCAGACCTTGAAGAGCTGCTCAGCCGTGCAGTGCAGGTACATGCGCAAGACGTCGTGAGTCAGCACGGCGCCCGCGGTCACTCGCTTGCCCTTGCCACGCGTCAGCAGAAACCCGGCCGGACGCTTCTCCGACGACATGCCGCTAAACACGAAATACGACAGCTCCGGATAGCTCGCCCGAATCCACTGGCACGCCGCGTCCGTCGCCTTCACAATCATGTTCATGCCTTGGGCGTCGCCTGTAAAGTAACCGAAGTTGACGAGCACCTGCCGGCCGACCTGGTAGCACTTGACGTCCGTCAGCTTTCCGTGACGCGTGGTCGCTTCAGCCGCGGCGCGAAGCGCGTCCATCTGCGAGGGCAACCACAACGTGAAGGCCGCAGCCGATGACACGTCCTTGAAGAAGAACGTCGGCACGATCTGATTTTCGTCCGCAAGCAATGCCGTCTGCACACCGCCAGATTTCGTCAGTGCCACCATGCCGCGCTCGTAACTGCGGATCAGCGCGCCCTCGCTGGTCGCCATAGGGACGTAAAAGAGCCC
>JBOGMR010000027.1:0-5810 GCA_050746825.1 Bryobacteraceae bacterium
GTTGAAGACCATTCGCATATTGCTGATCGGGCTTGTCGGGGTGGCAATGACATCGGTTGCTGCGGCGCAGGTCGTCGACACTGGCAAACTGTTCTTCGGTGGCGGCGTGAGCTCGAACGAAACCTCGAGTTCGGACAACGCGACAGGCTGGCAGGTCTTCGGCGGCTACGGGTTCGGGGAAGTCACCCGCAACATTTTCATCGACGCCGAGGTCGGCTACATGGATAGCGGCAACATGAAGCAGGCCGGCAGGGCCGATTTCAAAGCCAACGGACTATGGGCGGCGGGCGTGGGCCGGCTCCTGCTCACCCCGAGTATCGAGCTGCTCGGCAGGCTGGGCATGGACTTCGGTGACGACGACGGCGTCCTGGCCGGTATCGGCGTGGGATTTATCCTGGGCCAGCGCTTCAAGCTGCGCTTCGAGTTCGTCCAGCGCGATAACGTGGACTCGATCCAGTTCAACCTCGTCTTCCAGCCGTAGCGCTTTCACCGCCGGCAGTCGCTCCAGCCGCGAGGGCGTTACCGCTCCCGCCCTGCCTCGTGGGCGATTTTTTGCACCGGTGATAGCAGGTACTCCAGGACCGTGCGCGTGCCGAGGTGGATCTCGGCGCTGACCTGCATGCCAGGGACGAGGCGCAGCTGACCTCCCCTGCTATCGAGATGGCTGCTGCCGAGGTTGATCAACGCACGGTAGGCTGCATCCTGAACGAGTCTGCCGGCCGGATTGCCCGATGCGGGTTTTTCGTGCGCATCGGCGCTCACCTGCTTCACAACTCCGTTCAGCATCCCGTACTTCTGGAACGGATAGGCGGCGAGCTTCACCCGCGCCTTCTGCTCGGCCTGAACGAATCCCGCATCGGCGTTCCCCACCCACACCTCCGCGACGAGCGGCTCATCCTGCGGCACGAGCGTGAGCAATATCGTTCCCGGCGCGACGACGGTGCCCGGTGTATGGGTCGCCAGATCTTTCACGATGCCCGCCTGCGGCGCCTTCAGCTCGAGCAGCGCGTGGCGGTGCTCCTGCTTGTCCCAGTCCTGCTGGAGCTTGTGATAAAGCGCCTCGGCTTCGGCGCGCTCGTTCTGCAACTGCTGGCGGTAGTTGGACGTGATCTGGGAGATCCGTTTTTCGGACTGCTCGATCAGGGCCTTGAGACTGGCGACGGCTTGCTGTTGCGCCCGCAGCTCCTGCTGGCTCTCCATGTAAGTGCGCTGCCGGTCGAGCGCGAGCAGGCGTCCCGCAAAGCCCTCTTTCGCGAGCCTGTCCCATGATTCAGCATGGTCCTTGTAGATCGGGACCGCCTGCTGAAGCTTTCCTTCGATCTCGGCGGCGGCGTTCAGGTCGTGCCGCGCTTTCGTGAGGGTCGCGCGCTCCGTGCCAAGCGCATCCAGATAGGCCCGGCGCCTCGCCTCGTACTGCGCCTCGGTCTGGACGAAGACATCGGCGGGATCGCCGGGCTCCAGCATCAAGGGCTTTCCGGTCAGCTCAGCTTCGATCCGTCGCAGCTGGAGGCGCCGGCGCTGCAATTCGCCCAGCAGCAGCCGCCCGTCCGCTTCCGACAGCCGGGTGTCCATGCGCACGAGTACCTGTCCTTCGCGCACGATGTCGCCCTCTTTCACCAGAATCTCCTTCACGATCCCCGACTCGGCGGGCTGCACGATCTTGACAAAGCTCTGCGGCACGAGCTTCCCTTGCGCCACAGCAACGATGTCGAGCTGCCCTACGCACGCCCAAATCAACGTCACCGCAAATAGCGCCAAGAGCGCATACAGCACAGTTCGCGGCAGCGGTGAAGGTGGCTGCTGCTGGACACCGACGATGTCAGGGGCGAAGTCATGCGCATCCGCCTCCCTGATTCCCATCCAAGGCAATACTTTCGACGAATGCGTTTTCATGTTCGTCACTCCCAATCAAGCCCGGAGCCGCTGGAAGCCTTCTTCCAGCCCCTGGAGGGTGCGCAGGTTCGCGCTACTGCGCGCCATACCGATCGAGCCGGTGTAGCCGAAGCCGCCGCCCTCGCCGAAGAGCTGGTCGCCCCCGTCTCCGCCTTCGATGAAGTCCGCGTAGCCGTCCGGGCTGTCGTCCCCCGTATCGCCCGCGAGCTGATCGTTGCCTGCGCCGCCCACCAGCACGTCCTCGCCTTCGTCGCCGAACGCGATGTCGTTGTCGGCGCCGCCGTCTATATAGTCGTCGCCCCCCTGCCCCCTCAGAAAATCGCTCCCCGCCTCGCCGTAGAGTTCGTCCACGCCCTGAAAAGCCGCGCCGGTGGTCGCCGAGTCGCCCTCGATCTGATCGTCGCCCTCCCCGCCGCGGAGCATGTCGGCGCCGCCCGCGCCCACCAGGATGTCGTCTCCCGCCTCCCCATCCAGGTAGTCATCGCCTGCGTTGATGTCGGAGGAGTCGCCCACGAGCTGGTCGTCTCCCGGCCCGCCAAAGAGCGCATCCGAGTCGCCCTGCCCGAAGAGCACGTCATCGCCCGCCCCCCATCCAGAAAATCCCCACCGTGCAGTGCGTAGGCCAGCACCGAGCTACCGTTGTCGCCCACGAGCTGGTCGTCGCCCGCGCCCCCGAGGAGCAGGTCCGCGCCCGCCTCGCCAAAGAGCGTGTCCGCGTCGGCTTCTCCATACAGGGCGTCATCCCCCGCGCCGCCGAACACGAAGTCGTTATCGGCCCCCGCATACACCGTATCCGCGTCCGGATCGGTGACCTCGAACCGCCCCACCGTGCCGTCCGAAACCGTCATCGTCCCCGCGAGGCTGCCGTCGGGATCCACTTCCACCGATACAGTGAAGAAGCTGGTCGGTCCGCCCTGCACGAACCCCCGGAAGTCCCCGTCGCCCTCGATGAAGTCAACGCCGCCGCCGGCAACCAGGGTGTCGGTACCGCCGCCACCCAACATGATGTTGTCGGCAGCAGAGCCGATCAGAATGTCGGAGCCCTCGTTGCCGCTCAGGAAATCGCCATCCAGGCCTCCCGCCCCACCCGCTATCGCGTCCTCGAGCGCGATCTCCACGTCCGCGAACAGCCGGTCATCGCCCAAGCCGCCGAACAGCAGATCGCCGTCGGCTTCTCCTTGGACCCAGTCGTTGCCCGGCCCGGCATCCACCGCATCGATACCCACTCCGCCCTCGATCCGGTCGTCACCTCCGCGAAACGCGTTCACGAAGTCGTCGCGCTCTCCCGCCTTGATGAGGTCGTTGCCCGCGCTGTCGAGCAGCGTGTCGAACTGCGGCTCGAACGGCCGGCTGTTGGGGAAGTTGCCGAGATCATCCCGGGCGCCGGTCTGGCGCCGATCACCCAGGATCAGGCGCGTGGTAGTCGCGGCGGCAGGTTCCTCGCGGGCGTCGAGATGAATATTTGCTTCGCCGTGTGTCAAATGGGTTGGATTGCCTTCCGCATCGACTAGCGTCGCGGACAGAGTCAAATCCGAATCTGTATCGACATCCCGTGTCTGCACCAGCGAAAAGGCGACACTCCTCTGCCCTTCCGGCACGAACAGCACGAATTCACCGGAGTCATCCAGCGGAATCATGTCTGAACCATTTAAGACATCGAAGCTGTTCGTACCAGCGCCGGCAAGCTTCACCCTAATGTGCTGACCACCTTTGCTTGCGGCGAACGCAAGAAACGTTGTGTAGGTTGATGCCCCAGCCTCTACCGCATTGGAGGCAACTGCTGTATTGCTTCTTGGGTCAAATGCAGGGTCGTCGAAAGGATTGAGTGAAACTCCCCTCGCCATCTCCGCATCCTGTGCGGCATCAATGAGGATTTTCTTCGCTTCAAGGAGTGCTATCCGTTCTGCCGTGGCACCTGACTCTGAGTAGGAATCCGCAATGGCTTGAAAGAGTCTGAAACCATCCAAGAAGTTCTCAACAGTTTCCCTTTGTTGCGACCATGATTGGAACGCTGCGAAAGGAACCGGGAAATCTGAGTAGTCATTTGTGAATTCAGGAGCAGCGTTACTAAGACTCTTTACGATGCCAACCATGCCTTCGATTGCTTCAGTCACAGCAATTTGAACGGCAGCTATTGTGATGCCAATTGTCTGACCCACCACCTTGATGAGCGCAGCGCCATAGCCGGCAAGTTGCCCTGCAACCACAGCCACATCCACGCCGGCGGATATCGCATAAAAGCCGACCTTATAGAGGAACTTGGTGAGAGAACTGTCCGGTTCAAAAAGCAGGGTAACCAACGCATCCGCGTTCCGACTGACCACCAACCTTAGATCGGCGTAAAGACCCGGGTCTCCGATGGAATCCGCTATGAGTTTTCTTGCGATTTGAAACTTTATCGAAAACTGGTCATCGCTTTTCCCTACGGCATTGTCGAAGTAAACTAGAGTCGCGGCGCGTACAGCCTGCAATGTTGCATTTGTCGGGTAACGCGTCGTATCGTTATAGAGTTCGGACCCCCGCGCAACGATGTCTCTCGTCTGCTGCGTTACCGCTGGTGTTCCCTCAATTGCATCCAGCACGCTTCCAAGAATAAGGGCACGCATCTGAACCTTGAGAGCAGCTGGAGTCTTCGCGAAATCGGCTAAGAATCCCGGCAGGCTTTTTTGGAGGACATCATATTTCCTCTTGCCAATGAAGCCGCTGCGATATTCACTTTCAAGAATGGCTCCTACGAATTCCTTGATCTCCTCCTGATCACCGAAGGCAATTCCATACATCAACGTGGCAACTATCCTTGCAGTCGCCTCCCCGTCCCGAGCAGAGTCATTCGCGTTATAAAGATTTCCAAATGCGGTCGCTGTAGTCGAAAGGTTAGTAATGTGCAGCGGCACAATGTCCTGCCTGTTGCCCGAGAAAAGAAATCCTGGGCCGGCCAGGTTTATGCCCGCGTAAAAGCCCGATTCAATGCGGTGGGCGTCAACCAAATCGTTCCACCTTGGTTTACCGTCTACTGTGTCCGGCCTGCCCATCTGAGGCTGCGCGAAGAAGTCGAGACGGTACGCATTCCCTTTCCCATTCAAATGAACCTGCCCTTCCAGAGCCCCTGTGCCTTCACCTAAGCGATGGACGATATCGCCAACAATCCAATAGTGACGGGTCGTGGCATTCGCCAGTAGACTTGGTACAAAGGTTTCGCTTCGTGTACTAGCGATCTTCTGCAAGCCAGCAATGCCACCCAAGCCGTTGAACGTAACGAGGGCAATGCGATCGCTCGGGAAATTGGGGATCCCCAGCCTGACAACATCCGTACGAAAATCGTAGGCAGCGTACTCGGCTAGCGCGCCGCCGAGAGATTGACCAGTAAAATAGATATCGCCAGTAATCTTCTCGCCCCGGGGATTTCGACCTGCTGCGTTCTCACCAGTGAGAAGATCAACCAGAGCACGTCTCAGAAGCTGTCCACCGCCTTCCGAGCCCCACTTGTCTACAGAAAATCCAAGATTGCCGCCCCAGTCCTGGGCGTTCGGACCACGCGTACCTTGCAGAGCCACCATGAAATCCACCTTGCCGTCTGCGCTTGTTCTGCGGTAGGTGGTTGCGCCAAAACCCGTGACTGAATCGTCGATCCGATCAACAATTCTCCAAGCTGATAGATCGGTGAATACCGGATCGAAGAAGCTTGCCGGCATCGTGTTAGGGAATAGGTCTTTACCTGGTGAATCTACGTGGGGGGCCAGTGAGATGGAGCCATCGATTGCGACGTTGGTCCGATATGATTGATCGGACGCAACTAAAGAAAACCTGGAAAGCTTTTCTATACCGTCCATTTACCTACCCCCCTTACAGAAGTCGATCGACTTCACACTCGCGACGTCGATCTTGGTTTTTCCGTAGTCCTTAAATATGGAGTAGGC
>JBOGMR010000028.1:0-8266 GCA_050746825.1 Bryobacteraceae bacterium
GCATCACGCTGATCGCCGCGCCTGGCCTGCTTCTGATTGCCGTGATGGTATTGCGCGCGGCCGTGCGCCGTCAGCGCGCCGGCTGACCGGGAATTTCTTCCATGGCAGCGCCCGGCGGCATTTGAAACTCGAATAGCCGGGCATCCAGTTTTGGATTCATTTTCTCGCCGTCAAAGATGAAATCAAGAACCGAGTGGTCCTGCCCTGTGACGCGCACTCGACGAATTTGATGTGCGGGCGAAACAAGAAACTCAACTTTCGTATAGATCAGATCGGGTGATTTCGGATCGGCGGCGATCCAGGTATCCTGGCCCTCGACTCGCGCCTCGAATTTTCGGAAGTCGCGCCAAAAATCCAGCTTGCCGAGTAGAAACGAGAGCGGAGCGCGCATGTCTTCGGTCTCCTTCCCTTTGGATTTCTGCACGCGGTTGGTCGAAGGTGTGTACAGGTAGAAAAATTTGCCATCGGAAACGAACAACTTTCCTTTGGGTGAAGTGTAATCCCAGCGCATTCGTCCGGGCTTGCGAAGCGACAGCACGCCGGATTCCGATCTGCGGCCGCGGCTTTGCGCGGAATACGTCTCGGTAAACTTTACCTCCAGCGTCTGGGCGCTGTTGTACCGCGCCTCGACCCCCTTCAGGAGATCGCTGATGGACGGTGCGGCTCCGCGTGCCGAGGCTGCCAGGAGCGTGAATAGAGCCAGTGGCCTCACACGAGTTTTGACGCACCTCGGACTCGAAAAGTTCACGGGAAGTTTGAAGATATAGCCAGTGCCGCTCCGTTGAAGACGCGGAGAAGGCTCCGAAAACACCCCGTATGCCGGCCGCGTCTTCATCACCTTTGGTGGGCCGCCGGCCCATGGGCACTCCCTGACGGTCGCGGTTCTGCGCGAGGCTTCTCGCCGGCGCGGCGCTCGACTACCCTGAAAGCGTGGACGCGGCGACGGCCAAAGCACTTGCGCGGGACTGCGGGTTCGAGCTGGCGGGCATCGCTCCGGCGATTCCGGCGCCCGAAGCCGCCTACTATCACCAGTGGGCGGCTGCAGGTTTTGCCGGCGAGATGCGCTACCTCACCGACCGCCGCGCCGCCGTCCGCAACGATGCGCGCAACTTGCTGCCTTCGGCGCAGTCGGTCCTCTGCGTAGGCAAACTCTACAATGGCCCTGAACCGCATTCCGTCTCGTTCCGGGAGCCCGAACTTGGCTGGATTTCCCGCTACGCCTGGGGCGAGGATTATCACGATGTGCTGCGCGCCGGTCTGGAGCGCCTGGTACGGTTGATCCGCGAGTGGACGACCGAGCCTTTCGAATACAAGATCTGCGTCGATACCGCGCCGCTGCTGGAACGCGCCTATGCGCGGCACGCCGGCCTGGGATGGATCGCGAAAAATACGTGTCTCATCAACGAGCGGGTCGGGTCGTGGTTCTTCCTGGGCGAATTGCTGCTGTCGATTCCGTTCGCGACAGACTCACCGCAGCCCGACCGCTGCGGCACATGCACAGCCTGCATCGCCGCCTGTCCGACTGCCGCCATTGTCCCCACGGGCCTGCACAGCGGTCCTGAATGGGCCATCGATTCGCGCGCCTGCATTTCGTACTTTACGATTGAGCTGCGGGGCCCCGTGCCCGAGGAACATCGCACGGAAATCGGAAATCACATTTTCGGCTGTGACATTTGCCAGGACGTTTGTCCGTGGAACGGCCGCTCTCCGGAGAGCGTGGGGCCTTCCTTCGCGCCGCGCCACTTCGCACCGCCGCTCGAGAAGCTGGCCGCGATCACCGCCGAAGAGTTTGCAAACATGTTCCGCGGCAGCCCCGTAAAGCGCGCGCGTTACAGCGGGTTTCTGCGTAACGTCGCGATCGCCATTGGCAACAGCCGTCTGGAAAAATTCCGGCGGCCGCTCGAGCGGCTGGCTGGGTCGGATGATCCGCTGGTCGCGGAACATGCGCGCTGGGGACTCGGACAGCTCACCGCTTCAGCGGATCCTCAATCCACGGCGGAGTCGCCTCGATCAGACGCCCCAACTCCGGCTCCAGACGCTCCATCGCCTGCTTCATCTCCCACGCCACGCGGCGGTAACTGAAGTGACCCTTGACGCCGCTGCGCAGGCGCGAAATGTACTCGGCCTCGGCGAAGTCCATCTTAAACAGGAAGCGCGCCCGCGCAGCAAAAGGGAGCAGGTAATGCGCGCCGGGTTCCGGCAGCGAGTGCATGGCCTCGAATGCGCGCCGCATAGCGCCCGTGTACACGTCCTCGACCCCGGCTTCGCTCACCAGTTCGGGCGTATCGAATCCCAGGCTCCCGGAAAACGCCTGCCGGTATTGCTGGCAGCGGCGGTGCCTGTGCAGGTCGCGCCAGGCGCCCAGGTCCATCACCATGTCAAACGCGTAGAGGTTGCCGCGAAATCCCGATAGCAGATCGTCACGCCGCGTGCGCCCTCGCATCGCGACATCGATCACTTCCGCGCGTCGAGCTACACTCCAGCCGCGCGCCATCCCGTACAGCTCGCGGAAGGGCCGGCCGGTCACCGGATAGAGCAGCGTTGCGACAATGTCCGCGGCAACATGATCGGGCCGCAGCAGATCCACGGCCGGCGGCGGCGTTTCGGGTGCACTTCGGCCCGGCAGATTCTGGCACGCCCACGTTTTCAAGTCCACGCGCGCCTGTGCAAGATATGCATCGGCCTCGGCGTGACGCGCCAGCGTCGGCGCCAGCGGCTCGGGCACTGAGCCCTCCCACATGCAGTCGGGCGGCTGCGCGCAGGCTTCGCCGATCTCTTCGCCGAGGCTGCGCAGCTCGGCGTACTCGGAAGATTTTAATCTCCGGATCTGCCGCTCGAGCGTCCGGATGCTGGTGATCTGCCCGACGTTCGTCGGAATGCCCCAGAACAGCAAGTAGCGCGCCACGTCGAACGCCCGCGCCGCGATGTTGCGCTTGTAAGCCTCGGGCTTCATGTCGTCCGGACGCGGCAGCTTCCGGCTCAGCCGCTCGAATGCCCCTTCGTGAACCGTCTTGTACGTCGCGAGCAGGTCTTCGCCGATTCGCACATACAAGTCCGCGTCCACTCCTTCGAGTTCGGGCGGAGTCACGAATCCGGACTTCGAGAAATCCTGATAGCGGGACGATTTCGCCTGCCCATCCCAAAGGTTCTCGTCCTCGATCTCCGTCGCCGCCAGCTCCGACATGCCTTCGAAGCACAGCACCACGTGTCCAAGGTCCGCAATCGAAGCGTGTCCGTACTGGAAGTAAAAGCTCTCGAGAAAACTCTGGGAATTGTGCGTACGCACCCAATCGAGCGACTGCGAAATCGAATCCGGCGAGCGGCTGTAGCGCGCCAGCGCGTACGCGCTTTTCTCGGGAGGCATCGGGGCCACGGTGAATACGCGCTTCGGTTTGTCCGCCGGCATCCAAGCTATGATATCGGATTGCGCATCCGCATCAAGAAACTCTCCGGCGCGGCGACGCTGCCCGAGTATGCGCACGGCCCCGCGGAAGACGCCGGCATGGATCTGCGCGCGATAGAAGAGGTCACGCTCGAGCCCGGCGTCCCTCGCATGGTCGCGACGGGTCTTGCGATCGAGCTTCCCCCCGGGTTCGAAGCGCAGATCCGCCCGCGCAGCGGCCTGGCACTCAAGCACGCCATCACGATCCCGAACGGTCCCGCGACCATCGACCCGGGCTACCGCGGCGAGATCCGCGTGATCCTCCTCAATCTCGGCAAGCAGGACTACCTCGTGCACGCCGGCGACCGCATCGCGCAGATGGTCATCGCTCGCTACGAGGCGATCGAATGGGAGGAAGGCGACTTGGGCGACTCCACGCGGGGGGCCGGCGGCTTCGGCTCGTCGGGAAGGTAAATACGCTTCCTCACGGCTCGCGGCTCAGTACGAGACTCTGAGCCACTTTGGCCGCTTCCCACGCACTAATTGCTTGGGAAGTAATGCTTAAGAGAATCACGCTCGCAATCCTCGCCACTGTCGCCGGCCTCACCGGAGCCGGTTTTGGGTACCTTTATTTCCGCGATCCCGAGATCGCGCCCCCCGCGCCGGTGAAGGTAAAGATCACCGCGCAACGGATCGAGCGCGGTAAGCATCTGTTCGAGCACGTCGCCGATTGCGACGGCTGCCACTCCGAGCGCGATTGGACGCGCTTTGGCGGACCGGTCGTCACGGCCGGTCGCGGAAAGGGCAACATCTTCCCCGGCTCGCTTGGCTTCCCGGGTACCGTGGTCGCGCCCAACATCACGCCCGACGAAGAAACCGGCATCGGCGCCTGGACCGACGGCGAAAAGATTCGCGCGATTCGCGAAGGGATCAGCCGCGACGGGTCGGCGCTGTTTCCATTCATGCCCTACCAGCGTTTTCGCCACATGAGCGATGAGGACGTCTACTCGATCGTCGCCTATCTGAACACGCTGCGGCCGGTCAGGAGCGCGCTATCGCGAACGCGGCTGGATTTTCCCGTCTCGATGCTGATCCGGAGCGCGCCGAAGCCGGCCGGACAGGTGGCGGTGCCGGATCCGGGCGACAAGCTGCAGTACGGGAAATACCTGGTGAACCTGGCCGGCTGTATAACATGCCACACTCCGGAACAGAAAGGCGAGATGATCGCAGGAAGAGAATTCGCCGGAGGCAACGTGTTCCGCTTCCCCACTGCAACGGTCGTGAGCTCCAATATCAGTCCCGATTGCGAAACCGGCATCGGCCGCTGGACCGAGCAGGACTTCGTCGAGAAGGTCTACCAGTATCGGGACTACGCTCTAAACGGATCGCCGGAAGTCGGTCCCGAAGGCTTCACCATCATGCCCTGGCTGATGTTTTCGCACATGTCGCCCGACGAACTGGGCGCCATCTACACCTACCTCAAGACCCAAAAACCGATTTACAACGCTGTAGAAACGCATCCCGCGCAATAGGCCGCTCCCGTCGTCGCGGATCTGTGGCGGCCCGGATTCGGTTTACAATCAACTAAGCAGAGAGGAAGCCTCCATGAACAACGTGGACCGAAGAGAATTCCTTACCGGGCTGGCCGCCTTCGGCGCGGTCGCCGGCTCCGTGGCCGCGGCGGTGAAGCCGCCTAAGAAGGTACGCATCGTCGAGTTCTCCCCGTCGGGAGAGAAGAAGGGCATCGTGGAAACCGAGAAAGTCATCAAAACCGACGACGAGTGGAAGAAGCAGCTCACATCCGACCAGTTCGTGGTGACGCGCAAGAAGGGCACCGAGCGGGCGTTCACGGGCAAATACTGGAAGACGAAGGACAAGGGTATTTACAAGTGTGTGTGCTGCGGGACGGCGCTGTTCAGCTCGGACACCAAGTTCGAGTCGGGCACAGGCTGGCCGAGTTTCTGGGCGCCGATCGCGAAAGAAAACGTTGCCACCGAGTCCGACGGCGCCTTGGGGATGCAGCGCACCGAGGTGGTGTGCCGCAAGTGCGACGCGCACCTTGGCCACGTGTTCGACGACGGGCCAAAGCCGACGAATCTGCGCTACTGCATCAACTCAGCGTCGCTGACTTTCGATAAGAAGGAAACGTAGTCAGAGTTCGTCCAACTCCCGCGGCGGCGGATTCCTTGGGCCAAGCCCTGGTTGACCGGGAGGCCCTTGTTGCGGCCCCGGGCCTGGACCTCGACCTGGACCGCGCTGCATGCCCCGACCGTCCGGGCGGAACTGCGGTTGCGGCTGCCTGCGCTGCAGCTCATGCCACTGCTGTGGCGTCAGGATCGCGCGCAGGCGTACACTCAACTGGGACACGGCGCGCGTCAGTTCGCTGCGAGCGGCGACCATCCTGTCGATCGTCTCATTCGCTTTGCGGACATCAATGGTGTCTTCATTGATCAGGTCCTTAAAATCGCCTTCGGTGGTCTCGACATTGGCCCGAAGCTGAATCAGCTTCGCACGCGACTCCTTGACGGCAGTACGGATCTGGCGATTCTGATCTTCGGTCAGATTGAGATCCCTGACAATCGGACTGTCCCACCACGGAAACATGCCGGGAACCTGGGCTAACGCGCCGCTGCTGCCGGCGAGCACCAGCAAAACAGCCAGAGCCTTCATGGATGCACCTCGAACAACCCGCGCAACGGCGCGACCGCCCGCGGCTCTGCGCTTGCCGCCTCTGAGAACACTTCCTCGAACAGCTTGGCATCGCCTGTCGCGACTGGCGCCGGCGCCGGTCCGGGCGCCTCGAGCGCCAACCCGATGATCAAAACCGCTGCGACGGCCAGACCCTGTACCTGCAACCATCGCCACCCTCGTTCGCGCGGGCCTTGTTCGATGCGTGCCGCCACGGCGACTCGCTGCTCGCGAAGAACCCGCTCCGGTACCCTGGCGCTCCCCGCGTCTTCGAGCACCTGCATGCGCTTCGCGCGCAGCCGTCTCCACCGCGCTCCGCACTCCGGGCACGTATCCAGATGCGCGTCCGGCTCCGCAACGCCGTACAGCAGCGTCATCAGCCGTTCATCGTTCCAATGATTGTTTCCCATATAGATCCTGCAGTTCTATGCGCAGTTTCACCAGCGCGCGCGACATGTGAGCCTTCACCGTTCCCACCTCGAGTCCCAGTAGATCTCCGATTTCCTCGAGGCTCCTGTCTTCGTAGTGCCTGAGAACGAACACCGCCCTCTGGCGGCCCGACAGCCGGGCCAGCGCCTCCGAGATTCTCCGCCCGATTTGTTGGGCGAACGCGGCCTGCTCCGCCGTCGGTCCCGGAGCCGGCGCCACTTCCAACAGCGCCCTTTCGTCTTCCTGCGACGGCCTTTGCCGCCAGAACTGCCACCGCCGGGAGCGCAGCACATCGAGGCATGTGTTCACCGCGATCCGCGTCAGCCACCGGCTGCGGTCCGCCAAATCCGCCTCCTGCTTCTCGATTGCCCGGTAGGCCTTCAGGAACGTGTCCTGGGCCGCACTATCGGCGTCCTCCGGATTGCGCAGCATCCGCAGACACAGCAGGTACACTCGTCTCTGCTCAGCCGCCATCCATTGCGTGAAGCTTGCGGTCGCGCTTACCGGCACGGCGGCAATCTCCGTCGTACCGGCTGCCGTCGTTCCGGCCATGACGGCCATCATATCTATGCAGACGAGCAGAAAACAAAGAGGGTTTACAGGCGGCCGGAAGAGTCGCCAGCCAGCAGTCCTACAGCGCGCTTCAGCACGACATCCTCATTTTTGCGAAGGTCATCGAGGGTGGGCTTCACCTCCAGTCCGGCTTGATGCCCACACCTTCGAACTCCGATCCATCCGGCAGGTAGTAACGCTGGCACCGATCTTCAAGGTCATGCCGTTGCCGAAGCTGTACATGTAGGGCTGTCCGGAAGAGCCGAACGTCGCTTCACCCACGATCGTGGCGCGGCCGGAGGCCTTCAACGGCATCACAAAGTCCTCGCAGGCCGACCCACAGAAGAAATCCGGCAGGACAATTACCTTGCCCTTATAGACCGGATTGCGCGGCTGCTTCACGCCGCCCGGAATCAGCAGTTGGGGACGGCGGAAGTAGTCGGCGAAGGCGTCAAAATAGCCGCGCTGGTATTCAGTCAGTTCGCCGGGCTTCACGATCTGCAGGATCTGGCGGTAGGCGCCAAACAGCCCGACCGAAAACGCAGTAGTCTGCGACCACTCACGATATGGACGGTCAATCAGGGCTTCGATGAGCCTCTCCGGCGTGGTCCCACCGCCGTTGCCGCGAACATCAAAGATGATGCCGGCCGCGTTCTGGAACTTCAGCAGCGCTTCGATAGCGGCATCCTCAAATCGCTTCTGGCCAAAGGAGGTGATCCTGATATAGGCGATCGCTGGTTCACGAATCCAGCGTGGCTCCGTGTTTGGGCGCGGCTGCGGGTTGAGCTTCTGGTTCGTCCGGTCGATCGCCACCTCACGCCCACCCGCAAGACGCACCGTGAATTGCTCCTTGAACAGGTAGTTTGTAGTAGAAGAATGTGTGCTGTGCCGCAGCGTCGCTCGAGGCGGAAATATACTTGCGTTGCTGCGCGAAAAACTGGTCCATGGGCACGCGGTCAATCGCTTCGATCACGTCACCGGCCTTGAGCGTGTCGAGACGGCTTTCGCGGACCGTCCACTTGCCCTCAACCGGCGACGCGGCGAATCCAACCGGCGCTCCGCCTGCGCGATTTAGAAAATCGTCGTCGAATGTGGTGTGGCCGTTCCGCAGCCGCGCGACGAATTCCTTGGTCAACAGGTCGAAATCCCAGCGGGTTTCGGCCGCCGGTACCTGCTTCAGGTTACTCTTTGTAAACAGCGTCCAGATCGAGGTCC
>JBOGMR010000029.1:0-5653 GCA_050746825.1 Bryobacteraceae bacterium
TACTCGCTACCCGATAACGGCTCCCTGACACGGCACTTGTCAGGGAGCCGTTCTGTTTTCCGCACTTTTGCCAACCGGCTGCTGCCGTTTTCCAGGAAAATGAATTTTGCGCCGGAAAGTAGCTAGCTAGATCCCCGGCGCCCTCTTCGCCTGCTTTGCAAGGGGCGGTCCCGGCCCGTCATGCTCGATGGCGAACAGCACGAGCGACGAATCTTCTAAGCGCGCCGCTCTGACGTGCTTTCTCGCGTCCGACATGCACGGCGCGCGGTCGGTCAGGAACCTGCTTAGCCTTTCGCTCGGGACGATCACGAGCCCCACGTCGATGCGGCCGTCGCGGAAAGCCGAGTGCAGGTGGATCATGTCCATCACGAGGAGGTCGCTTCGGGCTGAGACCTGCACTTCAACACCTATGCAGACCTGGGCGCCATTCATGACCTTGCACTTGATCCAGTCGATATCGCCCGAAACCTTGCGCTTCCAGCCACTGAGCCTGTTAAACCGCTCGTCAATCATCCTTCGCACAGCGGCGCCGCCGTTGGCGTCTACGCGCTCACTCACCAACAGTTGAAAGCCCGTTAGAGCTGACTTGATTTCATCAACGAGGGAGGTGAGACCGAGCCGTCCAATCCGTTCTTTGGCTCCGTCGTAATAGACTTGATCGACGATTTGCGGCATGGTGCAAGGCTGATCCAGAGTTCGGGATTTGGCTCCTTTAGCAGTCTGAGAAGGGCGTGAGGAATTGCTTCGCGAGCTTCAGGGACGTTGCGGTGGAATCGTTCGCGGATCAAGCTGCAATCGACGATTTCAGCGCCAATCCACATGCGTTTCAGCTTCTCGGCTGCCTCGAACGTAGACCCTCCTCCGGCGAAGGGATCAAGCACAATCTCGCCCTCCTGCGTACTCAGCATGATGCATCGGCTCGGAATGAGCGGCTTTAATTCATTAATGCCCCAGCGCGCCTTGAACCTGGTGTGGCGCGCCGGAGCCGTGTCATCCCAGAAGTCAGTAAGGTTGAGTCCAAGGGGATTCAGGTATTTGCGGTGGCCGCCATAGTCTTTCACGTCCTTCTTGCAGTGGCGGCACCTCGGAACCGGCACTCGGACATCGTCTCGGTTAAATGTTTTAGGGCTGCCCTTCGTGAAATACAGGAGCGCATAATGCGCAGGATAGAGCTTCTTACCGCGCGGGAAGGTCCCCTTCATCGAAATGGCAATCCAGTGCCGGAACGTCATCCCCTGGGATTGAAGGTGCATTGCAAGATGATATGCCCACTGCGGCAGATTGTAGATGAAGATCGCGCCGCCAGGCTTGAGTACCCTAACCGCCTCGTCAATCCATCCAAAGCACCAATTCAGGTAGTCGGCAGTTTCTAGATCGTCCTGGTGCGCGCCGTTGCCGTAGTCCTTGCCAAGGTTGAACGGGGGATCGGCAAAAACGGTGTCGACGCACTCGTCACGAAGTGCCGCAAACAGCTTCATGCAGTCAGCCTTGTACACGGCGCCGCGTGCGGTACTGAATGCCGGCTTCATCGTACTCTTGTCTGGAGAGAGTGCCAAGTCTAGCACACCTCGCGACTCAACATCTTCCCACAAATCCGCTTGCCTCACCCAGCTGTTTTCTCTAATCCGCTTATCGACACGAATGGCGTCCTTCGACGCCTTTTGGTATCCGCGCTTGGCTCGTGGAACATCGTCCAGAGCGATTCCTGCCCGGCTTCGCACGGAGCCTTCGACTACGGCTTGCCCATCGAGGGGCGCAATTCGTTCTGATCTAGAACCGGCGCGAGTACCCGATGACCAGTGAGTAGTCGGCGAATGCGGCGTCGCCGTGAATGCGGTTGATGTAGTCAGAAACACTTTTTCTGCGATTCCGCTCGATCGCGAACGGCACGCTTACGGAAAAGATGTTGCTGCCGTACGCGTACATGAAGCCCGGATCGAGCGAAATGGCGTAGCCGGGCCGCCGGAAACCTTCGCTTTTGCCGAAGGCGTCGCGCACCGGAACGCCCTCGATGCGGCCGCCGAACATCGCCGTCAACCCGCGCACTCCCGGTATCGCGCGGCTGATCCCGCCCCGATACAGGTATTGGTCCGCCACCGAGAACACTTCCTCGCCACGGCGCGTGCGGAACGACGAGACTCCGTTCGTATTCCGCGGATTGAACAGGTACGACCCGCTGAAGTACAGCATCGTCTGGAACCAGGCCGGTTTGTAAGCCTGGATGTCGAGCGAGAAGCCCGTCCCGCCGTCGCCCGCCTGAATCGATTGATCCGCCGTCGCGATAATCGGATTCCCCCGCGCGTCGACAGCCGCGCCGGTCGCGTTGTATTTTCCGGTGGGCAGCTTCAAGTTGAAGCCGAACAGAATGTTGCCGCCTGACTCGGTCGGAGGCCGGAACAACGCGACGCGTCCCCCGACGGTAGCGTCGCCGATGCTGCGCACGCGATATTCGCCTCTCGGGTTGTACAACTGATTGCGATAGACGAACAGCAGCGGCAGGCTGGCATTTGCCGACCACCGGCGGCTGATCTGCCGGCTGATGGAGAAGTCGAACAGATGATACGTGTTCTGGATCTGGTTGCCGTTGATCTCTCGCTGCTTCTGCTCGACCGTCCCAACAAAGTGCCTGGAGGACGGCTGAAATCGATAACCCATCGAAAATGTCCAAGGCTGATTGCGCGGAGCCGGCCTCGCTGAACTCGACGAGGAACTCGAGTGTTCCTTTGTGCTGCATAGCGCGCCAAGCACGGGCGCGCTCTGTCGCGCGGCCACTCAACCCTGGCCGGAAGCGGGACCTGTCAAAATGCTGACGGACGCCAGAGCGAGCAGCGCAGAAGGACGCAGATGTCTTGTTTTCATGGAATCCAACCCTGTGAAGCGAAGGTAACACAGAACGGAATTCGTGCCAATAATATAAGGACACTATGCGTGCGTGGCTACTTCCACGCCGGCAGCGAAACGGTCGCCCGATAGTTGGAATCATTGAAATCGGGATTGCGGCGCGGGGCGTACAGTTTTCCGCCAGGCCCTGGAATTGCCGCCCGGTCCTGAGTGTAGATCCACACCCGCTGCTGATCCCACAGAATGATTTCGTCGCGCGAATCGCCCGTCACGTCGGCCACGTGATACGCCAGGTCGGGATGGCCGTCGTCCGGAAACATCACCACTCGCCGATGGTGGCCGTCGATCATTCCGCCTTCGCGTGCGTTGCCGGAGAGCAGCGCGAATTCCTGCCCGTCGCCACGCCAGTTCACTGCCGCCAGGTGCGTCGAGCCCGGAGCCATTTCTTTCTGGCCGAGAGTGTTCGCATCCGCATCGAGCAGCGTCACGATTCCCGGACTCCGCCAGAAGTTGGCTATGTAAATCTCAAGTCCCGGGAGGCCGGGACGAAAGTTGCCCACGCTCTGCGTTTGCGCGTGGCCAAGACGAACCTGTTTGAGCAGATTCCCCCGATGATCGAACATCACGAAGCCCTCGTCGCTGCCGCAGATATACACGCGTGGCGGCGCGCTCGGGTCGCGGCCGAAACTGCCGGCCGAGATGCCGTCCGCGTGGTCGCGAAGCGCCTTGTCGTGCGACCAGAGCGGCTTCTGAAGATGGCTCCACAGTGTGTAGCCGATCATGAATTCCTGACGTCCGTCTCCGTCGACATCGATCGGATAGGGAAAATGCCCGGTCTGACCCTCAGCCTGCCAGCGCAGTTGCAGGTCCTTGTCGAAGACCCAGAACCAGCGGTAACGGTCTTTGATCAGGATGTCCTGCGAATGCTTGCCGCCGGTCAGATTCAGGAACATCAGCGAATCGCCGTTGTTGATCGCGTACGGCCGCTCCTTATTGTCGGTCGCCGCGGCGGGCATCCAGGTGCGCTGGCGCAGCTTTCCCGTTGCGCCTTCGAGAACCTGAATTTGGAAATCGCGCACCAGGACCACTTCGTTCTTTCCGTCGCCGTCGAGATCGTGAATCTGAAACGGATTGTCGTTGGTGAGCAGGCCATTGCGCGGATCGGGCCGTCCGTGCTGCCACAGAATCCTGCCGTCGAGCGTCACGGCCGTGAGGCAACTGATGTGATCGAACGCGTCGCCGCGCACTCGCGGAATGTTCTGTGCGATCAGCATGTCGATGCGCCCGTCGCCGTCCAGATCGCCAAAGCGGACGTTGCGTCCCGCGCCGAATCCGGGTGTGGCGAACGTTTTCCACAAACGCGGCGCCGGATTCGCCCCGCGCTGGCTCGCGACTTCCGCGTCGCGAACCCGGATGCGTTTCTCAATCGCGTTGCGTGCGGCGTCAGGCGCGGCGACCGAGAAATCCTGGAAGCGCGCCGGGATGTTGGCCATCAGTCCGGCTTCGCCTTTCAGGATCTCGCTGTCGCTTGCATCGATCAGTTGCTTGCCCTCGATCAGCGCCCGAATGCGCGGGCCCAGGTTTTCGACGCGCAGGCGATAGTAACGCTTCACGTCGTAGGCAAACTGCGCTGTGGCGATCTGGCGCCATTCCGCCTTGCGCAGTTCCTTCTCGATCGGCTGCCGGACGAGCAGGACGGCTTCCTTGCCTCCACGCAGCGCGAACAGGTAGTAGTGGCGCGAAGTGTGATAGCGGAACGCAATGCCGGCCATGTCGTCGAGCGCAAGGGGCTTCACGCTCACTTCGACAGAGTAGTCACTCCACTCCTCGTCGCCTGTGACGAACAGCGGCGTCGTACGCCCGGGCGAATCGTTGACCCGATGCTGCTCCAGGTACGGCTTGCCGTCCTCGTCGCTGGCAACCCAGGAATCAAGATGGACGATCGGATTTCGCCACGGATGCGTGCGCACGCCGCGATGCTCGATGTAGTGGTATTCCTGAATCGCGCCGTTCAGTTGACCCATCGGCTGCGAAAGCAGGCCAGGCGGGAATCGCGAGAAGTCGTCGCGAAACAGATCAGCCGCCGGCGACATGGCCGCGAGTAGAAACGCCAGAGCGGGAATTCGGGGTAGCACTGTACGGTAATACCACAGCAGGGCTGAGCGGTGGGCCGCTACGTATCAGCGAGGGCGAGCCGGTCTACAAGCCTCCGCGGAGATACGCGATGATATCCGCCAGACCCTGCTTGCTGACTGTCTTCTCCAAATCGTCGGGCATCATCGATATCGCGGAGGCGCGCGTTTCGCGGATGTTTACGCGCAGGATGGTTTCGTCGCCCTCGTCGGATCCGCCGCGCAGCGTTAGCGCAGAGGGTGTTTCGCTCGCGATCACGCCGTCGTGAATGCGGCCGTCGCGCGTGGTGATGATGTAGTTGGTGAAGCGCGGCTCGATCGAGAAACTTGGGTCGAGGATCGAGGTGAGCAGCTCTTCCCTGGTCTTGTTGTTGATGCCGGAAAGATCCGGCCCGGCACGCCCGCCCTGCTTGCGGGGCATGTGACAGCGCGCGCAGTTTTCATCGAAAAGGTTCTTGCCCCGTGCGACGTCTCCGGCCATCGCGACAACGTCGCGGTGACTCTCGACGATCTTGGCGCGATCGGTTGACTGCCCTGCCAGCAGCCGTCTTGCCCGATCGCCGGTTTCGAGGAGACGCGCGCGGGCGGCAGCGTCGAGCGCGCCCGCCTCGATCTGCTGTTTCTCGATCGCGCCAATCAGCGTGACAATGCGCGCAGGCGTGGCGAGCAGGGCGCCGATC
>JBOGMR010000030.1:0-4017 GCA_050746825.1 Bryobacteraceae bacterium
GTCTAAGGCGGTCCATGCCGGCGTCCGTGACGAGTGAAAGAGAAAGATCCAGTCTGCGGAGATTGCTCAGTTTGGAAAGACGCTCGAGGTCCGTGTCCGTCACCCACGCGAAGTCGAGCTTTACGGCAGTGACGCGCCCGGCCTCTGTTTCGACGCCGCCATCGTGTTGCTCCACCCAACGAACGACGTCGGAATCCGCGGCGAGCAGGGCGGCGACAAGGAGAGGCAACATCGTTAGCTCCCCCGGCGGGTCGGCTGGCTCGACTCGCGATCCCAGATGATGCGGCAACCGGGCAGCGCAGTCTTCAGCGCCTGATGGCCGCGGTCCGTAACCAGCGTGTGATAGATGTTGAGGACTTTCAGGCCCCCGAGAGACTTCAGAGGTTCGAGGCCGGAGTCGGTGACGGTAGCGCTGTCGAGGTAGAGATGCGACAGGCCTTTGAGCGATGCCAGATGCACCAGGCCTTTGTCGGTGACGGCTGTGTAATCGAGGCTCAAGCTGTCGAGCTGCGCGAGCGAAGCGATCGCTTCGAGACCTCGATCCCCGGCGCGCGTGCGAACCAGATCGAGGCGCTTGAGGTTCACCAGATTCGATAGCCCGGCTAGTCCTTTGTCCGTAAATCGGGCGTAGCTCAGGAGCAGTTCTTTCAGCGTCACCATCTTGCCGAGAATCATGAGGCCCTTATCGCCAATGTCGGTTCCCGTGAGATCGAGGCGCTCCAGTTTCGGCAGGGTTGCGAGGCTGGTCAGTGCCGCGTCGGTGACGTCCGAGTACTTCAGGTCGAGCCGCTCCAGATTTTTCAAAGCGGTAATGGGGGCGAGTTCGGTAACGGAAGTTCCCGAGAGGTCGAGCTCACGAAGGTCCGCAAGCACGCTGAGATTCGACAATCCGCTGCTGGTGACCAACGTGTGCGCCAGGCTAAGTCTTCGAAGTTTTCTGCAGCGCGCAACATGGGCGAGGCCCGCGTCGGAAACGGTCGTGTTCTCCAGGTTTAACTCGGCCAACTCGCACCGCTCGGGCAGGCTTCGGACATCGATCACTTTCGGCTCGCTGTTGGAAGAGACCGTGACATCCAGGAACTTGATGCGGCAGTCCGGCAGCGCCGCGCGCAGGGTTTCCACCCCGCTCTGGGTCGCACGCGTGTAACGCAGATCGAGCTCTCGCAGCTTGCGGAACGCCTTCAGCTTCTCCAGACTCAGGTTGGTGATCTGGGTGCGATAGAGATTCAGCTCCTCGAGCTGCTTGAGCTCGGTGAGCTGGTCGATCCCGGCGTCTGTGAGCGCGGCGCCCAGCAGGTTCAGCTTGCGCAGGCCGCTGAGGGCGTGCAAGTGCGCGACGCCTTCGTCGCTGATGCGCGTGCCGTACAAGTCCAGCTCTTCCAGGCTGCGCAGATTTTTGAGGGATTTCAGGCCTTCATCGGTGACCAGCGAGTCGCGTGCGTAGAGCTTGACGAGCTGTGGCATGCGCTCGAGCGTCTTCATGCCCGAGTCGTCAAACCGTGTGTTGTTCAGATTCAGGTCACGAAGATTGATGAACGGCGCAAGCGTCGCGCCCTTGATTTTCGTTTGCGCGAGCCGGACCTCCTTGAGGTTCGCCAGCCCCGCGAGCTTCGCGATGGCCTCGTCGGTGAGCGGGATTTCCGTCTGAACCGGCAGCGTGAGCGCAAACTTTTCAAGATTCGCCAGACTCGCAAAATAGCCGAGAGTGGTGGCCGAGACTTGCTCCGGCATGGAGTGCCATGTCCTGCCCGAGATGTAAAGCTCTTTGAGATGTGCGAGGCCACTGAGCCGCTGAAAATCTTTCGGCGCGACCACGGTGTTGATGAGACTTACCGTATGCAGGTTGAACGCGCCAGGAGGCAGATCCTTGATGTCGTGAATTCGCGACGGGCCGCCCTCAACGACGACGCTGCCGCCCATGCGCAGCACCCACTCGGCAACCGGGCGGTCGTTCGCCAGCAGTGTCAGGGGACCAAGTAAGACGACAATAGCCCGTGTGAACATTGGGACCGACCTAATTATATCGTTAGGTATCCTCGTGTGGCGCGCGCCCTTGTCCTGATGGTGAGATTCCGCTGGCCGGGGAATGTGCCCCGAATCCGGCTGAAACTCGTGCTCGTCTGCGGCCGATGTGTTCGCAAATGCGGTATCGTTTGGGATTCGATCGTGGTCCTTGTCCAAAACGTCTCGAAGCTTTACACGTTGTATCGCCGCCCTGCGGACCGGTTGCGCGAGCTGCTGCCGTTTCAAGGTTCGCTGCATCGCGATTTTTGGGCGCTCAAAGACATCAGCTTCACGGTGGAAAAGGGCGAGACGTTGGGGCTGGTCGGCCCGAACGGATGCGGCAAGAGCACGCTGCTGCAGATCGTTTGCGGCATTCTGCAACCGACGACGGGACGAGTGCTGACGCAGGGGCGGATCGCGGCACTGCTCGAATTGGGGGCGGGATTCAATCCGGAGTTCACCGGGCGCGAGAATGTTTTCCTCAACGGCGAAATCCTGGGGCTGAGCCGGGCTGAGATCGCTCGCGCGCTGCCGTCGATCGAAGCGTTCGCCGATATCGGGGAGTTCATCTCACGGCCCGTGAAGGAATATTCGAGCGGAATGTACGTGCGGCTGGCGTTCGCGACCGCGATCCACGTGGAGCCGGAGATCCTGATTGTGGATGAGGCACTCGCGGTGGGCGATGCTGTTTTCGCGAACCGCTGTGTACGCAAGTTCGAGGAACTGCGGCGGCGCAAGGTGACCGTGCTGTTTGTGTCGCACGATTTGGGGCTGGTGAAACAGTTGTCGGATCGCGCGATTCTGCTGCTGAACGGGAGGATCGAGGCGCACGGTGCGCCGAAGGACGTGATCAACCGGTACATCGGGTTAGTGCTGGAGAGGCAGCGCGCGGAGATTCGGGAGTCGGGCGCCGTCAAGGCGAGCTTTCGCCACGGGGATCGAGGCAGCGAAGTGCTCGACGTGGAGTTGCTCAACGCGGCTGGCGAGGCGGTGCGCGCGGTGCAGAGCGGCGATCGGGTGGCGGTGCGGCTGCGGTGTGTGTTTCATCGCGACAATGCAGACCCGATGGTGGGCATTCTGATCCGCACGCGAATCGGCATGGATGTGTATGGAACAAATACGCGGATTGAGAAGATCGAACTCGGGCGTTTTGCTGCGGGGGAGCAGCTCGAGATTGAGTTTCGATTTGATTGCTGGTTGACGCCGCAGGAATATACACTGACGGTAGCCACGCAACATGCGGATGGATCGAGTCACGACTGGCTGGACGAGGCGCTGTCGTTTGAAGTAGTGGACGCGAGGGCGGCGGCGGGTGTGGTGAATCTGCATGCAGAGGTGGAATGGAGAAGAGAGTGAAGACGCGCTTCAACGTGAAGGTCGTGCCGCGGGCAAAGGCGACGTCGATTGAGGGCAAGCTCGGCGACGCGTACAAACTGCGGCTGGCGGCGCCGCCGGTGGACGGGCGTGCGAATGAGGTGTGCGTGAGGTTCCTGGCAGGAGCGCTTGAAGTTGCGCTGTCGTCTGTGCGGATCGTGAGAGGACTCACCGGGACGCAGAAGGTAATCGAGGTCGATGGTATTTCGCCGGAGATCGTAGAGGCGCGGCTGCTGCGATGATCTACGCGGTGGTGGTGGGGATCGTCGTCGCCGTGCTGCTTACGGTTGCGTTCCTGCGCTCGCGCGGCGTACGCAACCAGGCGGACTTCATGGTTGCGGGCCGCAAGCTGACCTGGCCGGTGCTGGTGTTCACGCTGCTGTCTTCGTGGATCGGTGCAGGCAGCCTGTTCGCTGGCGGGGAGAACGCCTACCGCAACGGATTCGCCGCGCTGTGGCAACCCGCGGGCGGCTGGACCGGGCTCCTGTTGATCGCGGTTATCGCCGGGCGGGCACGGCGATTTGCTCAATTCACAGTGCCGGATTTGCTCGAGGCGCGCTACAACGCGACGGCGCGAGTGCTGGCCACTGTCGCAATCGTGATCTCATACACGATGATCACCAGCTACCAGTTCAAAGG
>JBOGMR010000031.1:0-5457 GCA_050746825.1 Bryobacteraceae bacterium
GCTCGTGCCCGGAGTCGACTAATCGCAAGTCGACATTCGGGCGGCTCGACGCGAATTCTTCCGCGAGATGGCACGGCACAACATCGTCGCCGCGGCCCACGAAGGCGAGGACAGGCTGCGTCACCTCCGGGTAGTCCTCATAGTGCGAGGCATCCTCAAGCAACGCGTAGTTCACGCGCGACTCCTTTTGTTCCGCATAGTGATACACGGGCAACCAGCCGCTTTCCCGCCACTGGCGCACCGCGTCTTCTCCCAGCATCAGCGGCCAACGCTTCGCAAAGCTGAACGCAGGGGCGAGCAGCACCAACTTGTGGACCTCCGGATGACGCGCCGCGTACAGCGCCGCGACGTATCCGCCCATGCTCGATCCGATCAGCGAGACCGGCTCGCCCGCGGCCTCCTGTTCGACCACGCCCAACTGGCCGGTGATCGTCAGGTGGCCGAAGTTGCCGGCAGCCAGATCGGGAACGGCTATCTCGATGCCTCTTTCGGCAAACCGCTCGCGAAAGAAGAGCGCTTTGGCCGACGACGGTCCGGAAGCAAAGCCGTGCAGGTAGATTACTTTCATCGCGGATAGGGCGTCACTCGGGCCGGCACGCGGTCGGCTTCAACCAGCCAGGCGTGCCGGTTCGAATAGTATCGCAAAAGCCCGGCATTGTTTGCCGGGTCCATTTCTCGCGCCCAGACGATCTTCGACGCGTCGATGCCGGCGTCGTTAAACACCCACTCGTTCATTACGGGCTGGTGATCGGGCCCGTAGCGGACCATCGCCAGGTGCAGCCCGTCGCGCCGCGAAAGCTCGCCGGCAACGCGCGCGCGCTCTGTGTTGCCGGGGGAAGTGTGATACCAGACCATCGGCCAATTGGGCGGCGGGAGGAAACCGGCGGCGCCGGAAGTCAAGCGAATCCCGATCATCAGTGCGCAGATGCCGGGCACGGCGCGCGCGAGGAATCGGCCTCGTCCGGTTGTCCGGTCCAGCGCGCGCAGGTGGCGAATCGCCTGTACGATCAGCGCAAACAGGAGCGCGACGATCGGCGCCGCGTAGTGCGCGTAAAACCAGGCGTTGAGCGAGAGGCCGAAGAGGCACACTATGCCGATCCAGACGAGCGGCTTCAGCCTCCGGTCCTTCACGACGCGCGGCAGCATCACGAGCGGCACAGTGAGCGCCGGACCCAGATAGAAGACCCATGCGCTGATCACCTTGCGTAATGCGTTCCTGACCAGCCCCAGCGCGGAGCGAGTCTCCCATGCGTCCGCCATTTCCCAGCCGGCGTAGAAGTCGCGCATGGCCTTGTGCCGGTAGACCGGCTCGGGCTTCGGAGACTCCCAGAGAAACAGCGGCGTGATCGCGTAAAGCTCGCGCTGGACCAGTTGCGGAACTTGAAACGGGCTTCCGGTCACGCGGTAGAAATAGAGGCCCATGAACGCGAACGCAGGCAAAACCACTGTCGCGACCGGCAGAGCCACGCGGATGACGTTGCCGCGCAGGCGCGGCAGCAGCATGATGCCGGCGGCGAGGCACAATACGAAACCCTCGGCGGGCCGGCTGAGCGAGAGGATCGCCGCGCCAAGTCCCATCAGGAATGCGTGGGGTACGGAAGGCCGGCGCCGCAGCCTCACCAGCGCACCCAGCAGCAGCGCTCCACCCGTTGCCGCCGCCGCTCCTCCCCAGTAGCTGTTCATCCAATAGCTGAACAGCCCGAGCCGCATCACTACCAGCAGCCCGCCGAGCAGCGCCCAGCGCGGCGGCAGCCAGCCTTGAAGCATCCAGCAGATGCACGCGCACATGAGCGACGCAGTCAGCCATACGCCGATCCATGGATGGCCTCCCGCCACCTTGGCAGCCGCCAGGATCAGGCCTTGCGACGGTTGATACATCGACGAATAAGTCGGCTGTTGCAGCACGTGCATGGTTTCGAAATGCTGCCACATGGGGTGCGGAGGATTGGCGAGGCGGCCCGCTGCGAACGTGTCCGCCCCCAGCAGGTAGCTGAATTCGTCAGTGATCATTGGCTGGCGCTCCGGCAGAAATGGGAGCAGCACACCACGGCCGAAGAACGCGAGGCAGCCGATAAAGATCACCGCGCGCGCCGGGCGCAGCGTGAGCCATCGCACCGGCGCCTCGAGACGCCTCTCCAGACTTGAGCCCAGTGCGAACTTTTTCCGGCTCAGGGCGAGCAGCACCAGCAGCCCTTCGATGAGGAACAACGAGTACAGAATTGCCAGCGCGAAGAAGAATGCGACCGGCTCAGGCATAAAGGTGGCGACCGGCGGCCAAAAATGGCCGCCCCACAGAGCACTCGGAATCCGCAAGGTTGGTGATGGTTTCTGGAAAGTGCCTACGCCACATCTCAGGCTAACCCCGAGCGCCGAAGCAGCGCATTCACGTCCGGGTCGCGCCCCATGAAGGCGCGGTAGAGCTCGGCGGAGTCTTCGCTGTCGCCCTTTGCCAGGATTTTCTCTCGGAACGCGAGGCCCACCTCGCGATCGAACACGCCAGCCTGTTGAAAGCGCGTGAAGGCGTCGGCGTCAAGCACCTCCGCCCATTTGTACGAGTAGTAACCCGCGCCGTATCCCACCGGACTCGCGAACAGGTGCGTGAAAGCCGCGATCGTCGCCGTCTCCGGAGGCAGCGGCACGGGAGCGAACGGCTGCGCCAACTGTCGCGCGTATTCCATCACATCGCCGGAGTTGCCGGTCGAATATTCGCGGTGCAGCGCCAGGTCCACAACGCCGAAGCCGAGCTGCCGCATCTGCGCGTTCGCGCTGCGGTAGGTCCGAGCGCGCTTCATTTTCTGGTAGAGATCTTCGGGAATCGGATCGCCGCTCTCGTAGTGCCGGGCGAACAGGCCGAGAGACTCCCGGTCCCAGCACCAGTTTTCCATAATCTGCGACGGAAGCTCGACGAAGTCCCAGGCGACGTTGGCGCCCGCGAGCGACTTCAGCTCCACGCGGCTCAGGCAGTGATGCAGCAGATGCCCGAACTCGTGAAAGATCGTCTCGACCTCGCGGTGCGTCAGTAGTGCGGGCTTGCCGCCGACCGGCGGAGTCAAGTTCCCGCAAATCAGGCCGAGGTGCGGGCGGAACCCGTCTGGCCCGGGTGTTCCCGTGATCAGCGAGTCCATCCACGCGCCGCCGCGCTTGTTCTCGCGTGGATGAAAGTCGGCGTAGAAGGCGCCCAGAAACTCGCCGTCGCGCGCGTCGCGGATTTCGTAGAAGCGGACGCCCGGGTCCCACACGGGAGTCGCACGATCGCTTCCCACTTGACCCACCCGGATCGCGAACACGCGTTGGAAAATCTCGAACATGCCCGCAACCACGCTCTCGAGCGGAAAGTACGGCCGCAGCGCTTCTTCATCGAACGCGTACAGCGCTGCTCGCTGCTTCTCGGCGTAGTAGCCCACATCCCAGGGCTGCAGCGCGGGCGCGTTCGTCCCTTCGATGCTCTTGCGGAACTCGAACAGGGCGGCGTTTTCAGTCCCGAACACGTTGTCCGTTTTCTGTTTGAGCTCCTGAAGAAAGCCCCAAGCCCGCTCGCCCTTGTGCGCCATGCGGTCCTCCAGCACCAGGTCCGAAAAATCCGCATAGCCAAGCAGCCGGGCTTTCTCGCGCCGCAGCTCCAGAATGCGCAGCAGGTTGCTCCGGTTGTCCCAGTCACCTTGTATTCCCCGTGCATTGAACGCCTGCCAGACTTTTTCCCGAATCGCACCATCGTCGAGGTATGTCATCAGGGCGATGTAGCTGGGCGCCTGCAGCGTGAACCGCCAGCCTTCGAGGTTCTTGGCCTTCGCGCTTTCCCGGGCAGCTTCGACCGCACTTGGCGGAAGCCCGGCAAGCTGCGTCGAATTGGCGATCACCAGCTCGAAGGCGTTCGTCGAATCGAGCACGGTCTCGGCGAACTTCGTGGTCAGCTTGGCCAGTTCGACGTCGATCTCGGAAAGCCGCGCCTTGCCCGCCGGATCGAGCTCCGCGCCATGGCGGCGGAAAGAATCGAGGGTCTTCGTCAGAAACCGCCTGCGCGTGCCCACCAGAGAGCCGGCTTCCGGCGTTGCGGCGTAGTTCTTGATCGCCTTCCACAAGCCTTCGTGCAGAGGAATACTCGAATAGAAGGCGCTGACCTCGGGCTGCACCGCGTTATAGGCGGCTCGCAGCGCCGGATAGGTCGCGACCGACTCCAGATGGCGCACCACGCTCATCGCGTAGTCCAGGCGCTCGGTCGAGTTCTCGAGCGCCAGCAGCGTATTTTCAAACGAACGCTCGCCCGGGGCCGCGGCCACTTGCTCGATGCGCTCGCGCGCGTCCTTCAGCAGTTCCGCGATCGCCGGCTCGACGTGCCCGGACTTGATGCGGTCGAAGGGCACGCGAAATTCGATTTCGAGGAGGGGATTCGTTTCGGGCGACATGAGCGTCGAAGAGATTTCCATGATAGCGGACCCCGCCTCTCGAATGAAACAATGAAAACTTCATGCGAAGCGCAGAGGAGATCCGCTTCCGCCTGAAACAGGCGGCGGCCAACGTGTGGCTGGCGATCGCGCGCCCGGCGACATCCGCCAAGGCGCCGGCGCCGCTGCCGGGCCTGCCCGATCCGCGCGCCGTGGTTGAGAAGCTGCGCGGCTCGACGTTCGCCTTCGAAATCGAGCGGCTCGCAGGCGAGTTTCTGCAGCACCGCTTCGCCGTTCTCGGCTACGCGATCGACGCGGGACCTGAGATCGCGTGGGGCCGCGATTACATCCACAAGAAGCAGGCGCCAAAGCGCTACTTCCCCAGGATTCCCTATCTCGATTTCGACCGGGCCGGCGATCACAAAATCATCTGGGAGCTGAATCGTCACCAGCATCTCATCGTGCTCGCACAGGCGTGGCGTCTCACGGGCCGTCGCGAGTTTGTGGAGGAGATCCAGCGGCAGCTTCGAGGCTGGCTCGACGACAATCCGTTTCAACGCAGCATCAATTGGACCAGCGCTCTCGAAGTGGCCTTCCGTTCGCTGTCGTGGATTTGGGTTCACCACCTCGCCGGCGACGAGTTCGCTTCGCAGTTTCGGGCGCAGTTTCTCACGGCGCTCTACCGGCACGGATTGCACCTCGAGTACAACCTGTCCGTCTACTTTTCGCCGAACACGCACTTGCTCGGCGAGGCCGTCGCTCTGCACGCGATCGGCAAGCTGTTCCCGAATTTCCCGCGCGCGGAGAAGTGGCTCAATCTCGGATCGCGAATTGTCGAAGAGCAGATGGAGCGGCAGGTCCGGGAAGACGGAAGCCATTTCGAGCAGTCCGGGTATTACCACGTTTACGCGCTGGACATGTTTCTGTTTCACGCGGTGGTCGCGGGCGACGCGAGTGCGGCGTACCGCGCGCGGGTGCGGAAGATGGCCGCGTACCTCGCTGCGCTAGCCGGGCCGGCCGGGCGATTGCCTCTGCTCGGTGACGACGACGGCGGGCGCTTCTTTCACCCCTACGG
>JBOGMR010000032.1:0-5699 GCA_050746825.1 Bryobacteraceae bacterium
GCTGCGTCTAGTGCCGCAGGACCTGGCCGGCCTTCCGGAAACGGGCGCGTTCTTGCGGTCTGCCGCGGAGTGCGCGTCTACGGAAAGGCAAGCGGTTGACCTGGCGCACAGGGGACGCCGGGAGGAGGCCTTGGCGCTTCTGGCCGGCGCTTCCTATGACGCCCAGAGGCGCACCCGCACCGAAAGTGGACATGTTTTTGGGGGGGCCGTGCGAGCGCATCTCCAGCGCGGAATGGACCTACAGCGGAAGCGCGCGCTGAAGGCGCTGGCAGGATTCGGCGGTTTGCTCGCACCCCTGGTGATCGCCTGGCTCGTCACCATCCGGCTCCTCGCAAAGCACCTGGCCGAGCGCGCCCGCGTCGAGAGCGAGCTGCGCGAGAGTGAACAACGCTTCCGCGCCATGGCGGACAACGCGCCAGTCTCGATCTGGATGACCGGCCCGGACATGCTCTGCACCTATGTCAACCAGAAGTGGCTCAAGTTGACGGGGGCGAAGCTGGAGGAGTCCCTAGGGTTTGGTTGGGCGAAGTCCTATCACCCCCAGGATCAGGGACGGGCCAGAGAAGAACTGCGCAAGGCCTTCCTGGAGCGGGCCTACTACGAAGGCGAATACAGAGTTCGCGACCCTCAGGGCGAGTACCGCTGGATTCTGAACACGGCGGCACCGCGGTTTTTCCCGGATGGACGGTTTGCCGGTTACATCGGATGTGCGGTCGACTTTACCGAGCGCAGGAGCGCGGAGCAGCAGCTTCAGGCGAATGAAGCGCTGCTGCGTCAATTCGTCGAGCATACGCCGGCCGCGGTAGCCATGTTCGACACCGGGATGCAATATCTGCTGGTCAGCAAGCGCTGGATGTCCGACTTCCGGCTGCCGCACAGCGACCTTACGGGTCTGTCGCATTTCGACGTGTTTCCGGAACTGCCCGACCGGTGGAGAAGGACGTATGAGCGGTGCCTGGCGGGGGCTGTCGAAAGCTGCGACGAAGATCCATTCGGACGCGAGGACGGGACGATCGACTGGGTTCGGTGGGAAGTTCGTCCCTGGTACAACTCGAGCGGCGGTGTCGGCGGTCTGATTGTATTCACCGAGCTGGTCAACGAGCGGAGGCGCGTCGAAGAGAAGCTGCGCGAGGGGGAACAGCGGATGAGGACGCTGCTCGAGGGAATCGACGACGCCGTGATCGTCCACAACCTCGAGGGCCAGATCATCGATTGCAACTCGGCGGCTTGCCGGCGATATGGTTACACGCGGGAAGAAATGCTGGCGCTCACCACGCGCGAGGTCGAGGCTCCTCAGTTCTCGGCGGGTTTTGCAGACCGGGTTCGACACCAGCTCGCGGAAACCCGCGCGCTGTTCGAGGGGGTGCACAGGGCTAAGGACGGGCGCCTGATCCCGGTCGACATCAACTCAACGGTCATCACCTACCAGGGGCGGAAGGCGATCCTTGCGTCCGTTCGCGACATCACGGAGCGCAAACACGTCGAGGCCGAACTCGAAAGAATGCGGGCTGCCGCTGTGGCCGCGAGCGCGGCCAAGAGCGAGTTTCTGGCCAATATGAGCCACGAGATCCGTACGCCGATGACCGCCATCCTGGGGATGACCGACCTGGCGCTTTCGACCGAGCTCTCCGATGAGCAGCGCGACTACCTCCAGATGTCCCGGAACTCGGCCCAGTCGCTGTTGGGTCTCATCAATGACATTCTGGACTTTTCCAAGATCGAGGCCGGAAAACTGGACCTGGAGGTGGTCGAGTTCAGCCTGCGCGAGAGCTTCAACGAAACGATCAAGACGCTGGCGCACCAGGCCCATGGGAAAGGGCTCAATCTGATCTATCGCGTGTCACCGGACGCACCCAGCCAATTGATGGGGGATCCCGGGCGGCTGCGCCAGGTGCTGGTGAACCTGATCGGCAACGCCATCAAGTTTACGGCGCAGGGAGAGATCACGGTGAGTGTGCAGCCTGTTGCGACGGAGCCCGGCGAGGCGGTTTTGCGCTTCTCGGTTGCGGACACGGGAATCGGGATTCCGCCTGAAAAAACACGTGACATCTTTGCGGCGTTTACGCAGGCGGATGGTTCAACGACGCGCCGCTACGGGGGGACCGGGCTGGGCCTGGCGATTTCGTCGCGGCTGGTGAAGTTGTTCGGGGGAGAAATCGGCGTGGAGAGCGAACCGGGCAAGGGCAGCACGTTTCATTTCACGGCAACTCTCGGGCTCCCGGCGATTCCACCGGATGAGGCGCCGGCGCCGATCGCTTCGCTCCGTGGGCTGCCTTGCCTGATCGTCGGCCACAGTCCGGGTGCGATGGCAGTTTTGGGGGAAATGTTGCTTGGCTGGGGCATGAAGCCGGTACCGGTACCGGCCGTGCGGCAAGCCATTGACACGCTCGGCCTCGCAGCCGAGGGGGGCGCGATCCCGCTGGTCATCTTCGATGCGGATACGCCGGAGTCAGACGGCTGGATGCTGGCTGCCGAATTGAAAAGGCAGTTCCCGAAATCCGATACGGCGCTGATCATTCTCACCGCGGGCCGGCTGAACGGCGCCGGGCTGCTTCGCGATCTGTCAAACGTAGCTTGTTTGCGAAAGCCGGTCGATGCTTCCGAGCTGAAGGAGGCAATCGTCAGGTCGATTGGGAATGCATCGCTGCAATCCCTGCAAGCTTCGCTGGGGCAGGCAGAGGTGGTTGGGACGGACGGGGCGCGACCTGGCTTGAAACCGGTGGAATCCGGTCTGCCGGAGGGTATCGAGCCTCGCCATATTCTGCTCGCCGAAGACAATGCCGTCAACCAGAAGCTCGCGGTCCGTTTGATTGAGCGCCGCGGGCACAGCGTGGTAGTCGCGGGCAATGGCGCCGAGGCGCTTCGCGCTCTGGAAAGGGAACCTTTCGACCTGATCCTGATGGATGTGCAAATGCCCGAAATGGGCGGCCTCGAAGCGACGGCCGCCATTCGTGAGCAGGAGAGGGCGCGGACGGCCGAGACCGGGATTCCCGCTCACATGCGGATCATCGCGATCACCGCCAACGCCATGAAAGGCGATCGGGAGCACTGTCTGGCTGCGGGAATGGATGGCTACATCGCCAAGCCGATCCGCCAGAGCGAACTTTTCGAGGCGATCGAAAACCTGTCTATAATACAAGGAGCGTTACTGGAAGGCCCCCGCGGTTCTGCCTCTCAGGTGGACTCAGTGAACTGATGGCCTGTCCCTCTGTTCTAAGGCGTCAGGGCTGTGAAAATTCTCATCGCTGAAGACGACGCGATTTCCCGGCGGCTCCTCGAAACCGTTCTGGTCAAGTGGGGTTATGAAGTCGTCGTGGTTAAGGACGGCCAACAGGCCTGGGAAGCGCTCCAGACCGAGGACGCGCCGCGCCTGGCGATTCTCGACTGGATGATGCCCGGCATCGACGGCACCGAAGTGTGCAAAAAGGTTCGCGAGCGTACTACGGCGCCCAACACCGCGCCCTACGTCTACATCCTGTTGCTGACTGCCCGCAGCCAGCGCGAAGATCTCGTGCAGGGCATGGAGGCGGGGGCCGACGACTACATCACCAAGCCCTTCGACGCCAATGAGCTCAAGGTGCGCCTGCGCGCGGGTCGCCGGATCATCGACCTCCAGGCGCAGTTGCTGGACGCGCAGGAGGCACTGCGGGATCAGGCTTCGCGCGATCCGCTGACCGCGATCTGGAACCGCACCGCCATCTTCGACATCCTCAGGCGCGAGGTGGCGCGCTCGGACCGGGAATCTTCGCCCCTCGCCGTTGCGATGGCCGATCTCGATCATTTCAAATCCCTGAACGACACGTACGGACACATGGCGGGCGACGCGGTGCTTCGCGAAGCTACGCGCCGGATGACATCGGGCGTCCGCTCCTACGACGCCGTGGGCCGTTATGGCGGCGAGGAATTCCTGATCGTTCTGCCCGGTTGCGATACCCGGTCGGCAGCCTGCCGCGCCGAGCGCCTTCGATCGGCGATCGCGACCGAACCGTTCGACACGTCGGAAGGCCGCATCACAGTGACCTGCAGCCTGGGAATCGCATCCACGGCAGACTCGGGGGACCTCGACACCGACGCTCTGATCCGCTCGGCCGACGCAGCCCTGTATCGAGCCAAGCACAACGGCCGGAATCGGGTCGAAACGTAAGACCGGAATAGATCCCGGACCCCGGGCCTTAATCCTCTAAGGCGTTCGCCCTATGCTAATAGCATAGCCTGCCTAGTTCTCTGATTCCTAAAACTCGCAAGATAGCGTATTATTCCTAAGAACGAATGAAAGCAGCTTCTGCTCCCAACCCGCTACCCATCCGGCTCGTGATGGTCGCGACGGCGCTGGCGTTGGCGCTAACCGCCAGTTTGGGATGGTATGTATGGAACCTGGTTCAAACCTCGCGCGTGAACCAATCGACCACGCTGTATTCGATTGGGATCATCGTCGATGTCGCGCATCTCAACGTGGATATCGACATCGCCGCCAGGTTATGGGTATCGAGCCGGGACGAGCAATGGCGTGATCGCTATCAGCAATACACGACGCATCGTGAAACGGCCTTAGAAGAATTAAAGCGGCTGGCTCCGGAGCTATACGCGGGGGATGACGGCGCCAGGCTGACCAGCGCGGGTAGAGGGATGGCGGAAATCGAAGCTCGGGCATTCGCGTTGGCGGAGCAAGGGGCGATCGGGCAGGCATCGGAGCTGCTGTCGGGTCCGGAATACGCGAAACAAAAGGAGAGCAGTTCGGCGGCGGCGGACGCGCTGGCGGACGCGATCCGCCATCAGACCGATCAATACCTGGACTTGCAATGGCGGCGCGGACGGCTGGTGATAGTGGCAGTGGGGCTGGCCGTATTCCTGCTGTTGTTCACATGGACCGTGAGCATTCGCATCAGCGCGGGTCTGATCGCGCGGCGCCGGAAGGAAGAACAGGAGCGCGCCGAACTGCAGCGGTGGGCCGCGTTCACGGCAGACGTGAAGGGAGCGCTGGCCAAACGCGGGAATCTGGGGGGAGTGGCGCAGGCGATGGTGGAACACCTGGAAGCAGGGCTGGCCTGCATTTGGACGCTGCCGCAGGAAGGCCAGCCGTTGCAGCTAGCCGCCCGGTCGGGTCTGGAAGCGCTTTCGCCGGACCAGACGCCGCCGCTCGATCCGGCGCCGGAACTGGTCGCGGCAATCGCTTCGGAGCGAAAGCCTTTCATCACCAGCAATCTGCCGGGGAATCCGGGGCTGTGCGATCCGGAGCGCGCGCGGAAGCTTGGGTTGACGGCGTTCTGCGGCTACCCGCTGGTTCTCGACACGCGCGTGGTGGGAGTGCTTGCGATGTTCTCGCGCAGCGCCGTCGGCGATACGGCTCTCGAGAAACTGGCCACGATTGCAGATTCGGTGGCGGCGGGCATCGAGCGGGAGCACGCCGAGGCGCTCAACAAGCGTTATGCCGACGACCTGCTTCGCGCCAACGCGCGCCTGGAGGAGCAGGCTTTCAAGCTAGCGCGCACGGCCGAGGAGCTCGCTCTGGCGCGCGACGCGGCGCTCGAGTCGGCGCAGCTCAAAAGCCAGTTCCTGGCCAACATGAGCCATGAAATCCGCACGCCGATGAACGCCATCATCGGCATGACGACGCTGGCGCTGGACACGCAGTTGACGGCCGAACAGCGGGGGTTGATGAATACCGTGAAGGAATCCTCCGACACGCTGCTGGGCATCCT
>JBOGMR010000033.1:0-4233 GCA_050746825.1 Bryobacteraceae bacterium
CTTCAACACCGAGCCCTTGCCGGAGCCGCTCAGACCGGTGATGATAATCAGCTCGGCCGGAGCGGCAGCAAGGCGCTTTGGCATTACGCCTCGACCAGATCGAAGTGACCATCGCGGCGGCGCACCAGGACCGAAATGCGGTCCGATTCTGCGTCGCGGTAGACCAGGTACTCGCGGTCCTTTTCCATTTCGAGCATCGCCTCATCCAAGGTCATCGGCTTGCGGCGCTGATGATGATTGACGCGGAAGACCTTGCGCGCGATATCGCTCTCCGGAAGGCGTTCGGTTTCCGGCCGGGCCGCCCGGATCGACTTCTGGGGCGTGCGCTTGGTGTCACGCCACTTCGCCCGGACCTTGATGGCTTGCTTTTCGAGTTTGTCGATCGCGGAATGGATGGCGGTGAACAGGTCATTGCTCGACCCCACGCCCACCAGCGGGTGGTCGTGGTAGTTCAGCGTCACTTCCGCCTTGTTAAGGTGCCGTTCCTGGGCAAGGATAATATGCGCTTCGCATTGCTCCTTCCCGTCCAGCAGCTTGCTCAGTTTGGCGAATTGCACTTCGATCTTCCTGAGCTGGGCGGGAGCCAGCTCAACTTGCCGGCCGGTGTATGTGAGCTTCATGTGCCCTCCTGTGGAAGCCTGCGGGCGAGCGTCGCCAGAGGGTCAGGAACCGCTGGCGGGTCCCCCGGAGGCCTTACGGCTTGATGCGTCTCTGATGCGTCGATGGAATTTTCATATCCTCGCGATACTTTGCGACGGTCCGACGCGTGACTTCGATTCCTTGTGACTGCAGCTTGGCCGTGATCTGCTCGTCGGTGAGGGGATGAGCGCGGTCTTCTTCTTCGATCATTTTCTTTACCATCCGTTTCAGGATCAACAGCGGCGTTCCGCTGCCGGAGGGGCCCTGTACGGCTTCCGAGAAAAAGTAGCGCAGTTCGTAAACGCCCTGTGGGGTGTGGGCGTACTTGCCGGCGACCGCACGGCTCACGGTGGACGGATGCACTCCAACTTCTTCGGCCACCTCTTTGATCATCATCGGCTTGAGCTGATCGATTCCGTAGGCCAGAAACGCGGTCTGGCGTCTCACGATGGTCTGGCACACCTTCAGAATCGTCTGCTTGCGCTGTTCGATATTCTTCATCAACTGGATCGCCGATGAATAGCGCTCTTTCACATAGTTCCGGACTTCTTTGGTGGCGCCGTTGTCGCGCTCGAGCATGCCGCGGTACTGCGAGTTCAGCCGGAGCTGCGGGATGTCCTCATCGTTCATCTGGATGACGAAATCCTCGCCGTCCTTGGTGATGAAAACGTCCGGCTCGATGACGCGGGCGCCCGCGCCCGAGTAGCGCAGCCCGGGCCGCGGATTCAGCCTGCGGATGGCCGCCACGGCAACGTCGACGTGCTCCTGCGGGCGGCCGAGTACCTTTACGAGTTCGCGGAAATTTCGCGATTCGAGCAGCTTCAGATGATTCGCAACGATCTGCCAGGCGACGCCGCCGCGCCCGTTGTTGCTCTCAATCTGCAGCAATAGGCACTCGCGCAGATCGCGTGCGCCAACGCCGGCCGGATCGAGCGAGTGAACCGCTTTCAGCCCTTCTTCCAACTCCTCGATCGTATACTCTTCACTGGCGGCGATCTCCCCGAGCGGCGCAGTGACGTAGCCGTCTTCGTCGAGATAACCGATGAGGACTTCGGCTGCGTCGCGTGCCGTCTCCGATAGAACGCTGATGCTGAGCTGCGACCGGAGATGATCGCACAGCGTGACAGGGGCGGAAAGAAACGTTTCAAACGACGGTTTTTCTACGGGCTCGGCCGCCGGACTCTTGTATCCCGGGTCGAGGTAGTCGTCGAAAAACGAGCCGAAATCAATTTCGTCGAACGGGTCGTCAGCGGTGGCGGCGGGGGCTTCCACGGGCGCCGGATCGGCGTCAACAGCGCCGGCCGCCTCCATGATTTCAACCTGCGGAGCCTCGGCCGACTGGCCGCCCAGCGACTCGGATTCGGACAAATCCTCACCCTTGGCCGAGTCCACCATCGCCGCTTCCAGGATGTGGTCTTCTTCAGTGGTCAGGCGTTCACCTTCGAGGAGCGGCTGCAGCTCCTCGATCGTGACCTCGACTCCGTCCTCTGTAGACTCTTCCAGGACGGGGTTCTCGACGATTTCCTGATTGATCATGTCCTTCAGCTCGAGGCGATTGAGCTGAAGAACCGTGACCATCTGCAGAAGACTGGGCGTCAGGATCTGCTTCTGCGCGAGCTTTATTTGCAATCGAGGAGAAAGCAAGCTCATCGATTTCAGGATATCACGGAGCCGGCGGTGCGGCGGAGATTCGCCCGCGCACCCACTCGAACAAGCTCATCTCATAACCGGTTTGTAGTCAGACACGAGAGTGTCCGTGCCGCGTCAGTCGCGGCTGCTTGACGGTGACGACTTGGCCCGCTCCACCATCGCGGCGACATCGGCAAGAAGTTTCTTGGCGTCGTAGATGATGCCGTCCTTGATGGTGTACCTGACGCCGCCGACCCGCTCCGCCCGGCCGGTTTGATCGTTGAGACGCACCGCGCCGGTGCCGAACAGCACCTTGAGGTTCTCGATCGGATTCTGATCGACGATGACGAGATCGGCGAGCAGGCCCGGGCGCACGATGCCGAACTCGATCGGCTTACCCTTTGGCTCATGCAGCGCCTGCGCGCCGTAGAGCGTGGCGGAGCGGATCACCTCGAGCGGATGGAAGCCGGCCTCGCGCAGCAGTTCCATCTCCTGCACGTAACCGAAGCCGTAGAGGTTGTATATGAAGCCTGAGTCGGAGCCGACGCTGACGCGGCCGCCGCGGTTCTTGAAATCGTTGATGAGGCTCATCCACACGCGATAGAAATTCTTCCACTGGTATTCGTCTTCGGTGGTCCAGTTGTAGTAAAAGGATCCGTGGTTGGTGCGGCTGGGCTGGTAGAAATCCCACATCGACGGCAGGGCGTAGCGTGGGTGCCATTCGGCCTGCCGCATGCGCATCACGTCGCGGCCGGCCAGATAGGCGACCATCGTCGGATCGAGGACGGCGCGGCGCTCCGCCAGTTCGTCGATCAGCGCATTCCACTCCTTGCTCCCGCGCGGATGGATCTTGTCCCAAAGACGCGCCACCTGACCGAACCGATGCTGCTCGTCGTTGTAATTCTGATCAACCGGGTACGGCTGGATGCTGGAGTCTTTGAGCAGCGCTTCGAAGAGGCCATAGTAGTGGGTTACCGTGCCGAGCCCGAGACGAACGGCATCGCGCGCGTTCATGCGTGCGACGCCCATTTGATCGAGGTGAGCCGTCGAGCCGAGGTGCAGCTTCCTGGCTTCGTCGAGCAGCGCCGCCATGATCTCGGGATCCATCGCGCCGAGCTTCAGTCCGTCCACGCCTTTCTTGGCGGCGAAGCGAACCCATTCGCGCGCCGTTTCGGGCGTGCGCACCGGCTGATCCTTCCAGCCTTCGCCGGTGAAGGGGCGATGATAGGCGAAGATGCGCGGCGCGACCGTTTGATTCTTCGCGCTGCGGGCGCGCTCGTTGAGAGTCCAGTCCATGCCGCCGGCCGGCACGCCCCGGACAGTCGTGACGCCGTGACCCATCCAGAGTTTGAGCGCGTACTCGGCGTCGGGAGCTTTCGGCGCGCCGCCGGTGTGCACGTGAAGATCGACGAAGCCGGGAAGAAGGTACATGCCGGAGCCGTCGATTTCTTTGGCGCCTTTGGCGGGGCGGCCACGGTCTTCGATCGGCACGCGCGGTGCGCCGACGCTCTTCACCTCCGCAATGCGGTTCCCGTTCACGACGATGTCGACCGGCCCCCGCGGCGGCGCGCCCGTGCCGTCGATCACGGTGATGCCGCGGATCACCAGGCGATCGAACGGGCCTTCGCCTTCACCGGTGCGGCGGTCGGGAGCCGGCGTAATGCGAGCGGGAGGTTCTTGAGAAAGGCCGGGCGAAAGAGAGGCAAGAAGCAGGCAGGGAATAAGAAAGCTTTGAAGCTTCATGGCCACCGAGTATACCCTAGCGGAGCCGATTCGTTTTCCGCGAAAGGGCTTGACGCAAAAGCCTGCCAATTTCTGGAAATGGGAAAGGCGCCGTGGGTCGCGATGACAATGCCAACGCCTCCTGGCGCCCTCTTCACCGGAGCGAGTGGTCAGGAGCATTTCGAGCGCCCGCGCCTTTTCGGAATCTGCGATTCTCACAAGCGGCCATGCCAGGTCCCGGAT
>JBOGMR010000034.1:0-6294 GCA_050746825.1 Bryobacteraceae bacterium
CACATAGCCGGCGCCGACGCGACGCACTGGATTCTGCGCGGGCAGCGCGATCGCGAGACGGAGGCGCGTCACGGCATCGACGAAAGCCTGCGCGACAGTGGCGCTCGGGGCGCCCTCGCCGACCTGACAGCACTGCGCGTTGACGATTGCGGTGATGACGGGGCTCACCTTTCCTTCACTCGATGCGGCGATGTTGGCCGAGCCCGCAGCGACCGCTCGCAGCGTGGCAGTGGCGCCGTTCGCTTGAATTGTGACGACGCTGCCGTTGGAGGTTGTCCAGGTGACGACGCGGTCGTTGAGCGTGGCGCCGTTCGCTGCCACGACCTGCGCTCGGAGTTCCATGGTCTCGCCGGCCTTGAGGCGAATGGTTCCGCTCGACGTCGGCGTCAGGCTGACCGAAGCCACCGGCAACTTGAGCGACGCACTGCTTCCGTCGGATTCGAGATTGCCGCCCTGGAAGGTGATGCGGCGGCGTCCGTCAGGGAGAATGATCTCGTCGGACGTGGGCAAGCCGAGGAATCCCTCATGGCCGTTGTTCTGCTGATAGAGCGCGTAGTAGGGCTGAGGCACCGCGAAGACGCGGCCGTTGTTGATGCCGGAAGTGATGCTATAGATGGCGCCGTTCGCGTAAAGCTGCACGGTGGCGTTGATGGCTTGGATTGTGACGGCCCGCTCGATGTCGGTGGCGCGGCCAAGGTTGTTGATGCCGCCGAGTGCATTCCACTTGGTGTAGAAGCCGGCGCGCACGGCGAAGTTTTGGCCGTTGAACGTGGGGTTCTGATAGGCGAACAGCAGGTAGCTGTTGCTGAAGAATTGATACTGGCAGGAGTTGCCGTCAAAGGCGGGGCAGGTCAGGGTGTCGGCGGTCGGATATCCGGCGGTGGTGGGACCGACGGAGCTGTAGTAGCCGTACATGTTCGCGAGCACTTGAGCGACGTCAAGGCCGACGGTAATCGTCGGTGAAGTGCTGGCGCGGACCAAGGCGAGGCGAACGTTGGCGGTGCGATCGACGTCGCGGAATTCCTGCACCAGACCTGTGGGGCCAAAGCGCGTGACGTCGTTGATGGGCGGCAAAGAGACTAAGTAGGCGAATCCGTTGCGGAAGTAAGCGTTGATGAAGCTGGAGGTGACGCTGGGGGCAGGAGCGCCCGTTCCGACGTCGGCGCGCAACGGGGCGAGGGCGGCCGCGCAAACGAGAAGCGCGACGACAGTTGGAGGGGTGAGACGAGGGTGAAGCCGCACGGGTTTTCTTATCTTAGTATGAACCCTGGTGCAGGTCGGGAGTTCTGGTGCTGGATAGGCCGCTCGAAAGCCAAACCACTTGCGGAGTGAAGGGCCGTTAATGGCCACCAACCTGCCGTGGTGTTGAATTATTTCGCCCGTTCATAGCGGCCCATTGATGTAGCCTCGGCAACGACATGGCCGCGCAGAGCGGAATCGAGATCGGCTCGTTTGGCGCCGCCGGGAATCGTGAGCGCCGGCACATCGAGCGCGAACAGGCGGAAGTAATATCGATGGGATCCGTGGCCGCGCGGAGGACACGGACCGTTGTAGCCAGGCCGACCGAAATCGTTAGCGCCGCTGCGCCCGATTTGTCCGGGCCGTGCGCCTTGCGGGAGTGTGTGGACGGCGGCGGGGATGTCGTACAGCAGCCAGTGATTCCAGACGCCGCCGGGCGCGTCGGGGTCGTCCACGACGAGAGCAAAACTTTGCGTGGTTGGTGGCTCGCCGCTCCATTCGACGGCGGGCGAGAGGCCGGCGCCATCGCAGGTGTGGAGAGTGGGGATGCGGGCGCCGTTGGAGAAGGCGGAGATGATTAGTTGAAACGCCATGTCGACTCTTTCACGCTCGGTCGAGCGAAGCCGCGGCGATTTGCGCGATGTCGACCAGCTTCGGCGGCGCGGTCGAGACCTGTGCGAGGGCGTCGCGGAACATGCTGTGACAAAACGGGCACGCGGCGGCGATGGTGTCCGCGCCGGTTGCAACGAGTTCTTCGGCGCGATCGACATTGACGCGCTTCCCTTTTTCCTCGCCAAGAAATGCAAGGCCACCGCCTGCGCCGCAGCAGCGCGAACGGTGGCGGGCGCGAGGCGGATCGATGACGCCGCCGGCCGCGCGAGCGACAACCGCGCGCGGCTCATCGTAAGTGTCGCGGTAGCGGCCGAGATAGCACGGATCGTGAAACACAACGCGCTCGCCGGTATTGCGTGCAGGCAGACGCGACGCGTGCCGTGCGAGGAATGTGCTGTGGTGCTCGATGTCGAAGGTCGCGCCGGCTTCGCGCCAGTCGTCGCCGATGGTGCGGACGCAGTGCGGGCAGATCGAGAGGATTTTGGGAGAGCCCGCCTGGCGCAGGGCTTCGATGCCGGACTCGGCGAGCTGCGAGAACAGCAGGTCATTGCCGAGGCGTCGCGCGGGATCGCCGTTGCAGCGCTCCTTGCGGAGAACGCCGAAGGTCACGCCTAGGTGGCGCAGGAGGCGCACAAGCGCCAGAATGATCTCGCGGCCGTGCGGGTCGCAGGCGCCCATACAGCCGAGCCAGAGACAATACTGCTGCGAGCCGTCGAACACGGGCAACTCGCTCTTCTCGAGAAATTTCTGGCGCTCGGAGGAGGCGAAGCCCATGGGGTTGCCGTTGCGCTCCAGGTTGAGGAACAGCTTGGTGCCGTAGTCGTCTTCCCACTTGCCTGTGTTCACGGCGCCGCGCCGCAACCCGATGATGATGGGCAGGTGCTGAATGCCGACGGGGCACTGGCTCTCGCAGGCGCCGCAGGTGGTGCACTGGAATGCGGCTTCTTCCGAGATGTACCTGCCGAGCAGCGGCTCGCTGCCTGCGGGGCCGTGGTCGTTCAGGTAAGCGCGAACACCGAGCGCGATTTCTTTCGGGTTGAGCACTTTGCCGGTGTTGTAGGCGGGGCAGTGTTCGGTACAGCGCCCGCATTCGACACAGGAGTAGGCTTGCAAGGCAACGATGCGCGTGATGTCCTTGCCGGTGTCGAGGCCGAAGTCTTCGTCGGCGGTGAGCGGCGGGATTTTGCTGAAGCCGGCACGCTTGGCAAAGATGGCGGCGGGGCTGAGGACCAGATGCAGATGCTTGGTGTGCGGAATGAGCGGGAGGAAGATCAGCAGCGCCGCGGTATGTATCCACCAGTTCATGCGCGCGGGCGCGGTGCCCTCCTCGTAGGCGAAAGTGGCGAGGTAGGTGACCATCAGGATCAGGATCAGCAGAGCGATGAACCCTGATTCCGGTGAAACCTTGCCGAGCCAGTTGGGCCGCACGACGAAGCGGCGGATGGCGAGGCCGGTGATCGAGACAGCGACAGCGACCGCAAACAAGGCGACGAAGAGGCGGTAAATCTGGACGGCGACGCTGCGGTGCGGCAGGAGGTCGAGGCCGAAGCCGGCCGTGAAATGCGCGACGGTGATCAGCGCGAACGCGATGAATCCCCAGAACACGAAGGCGTGCGCCATGCCCGCAAGAGGACGCTCGCGGATGACGACAGCTTGCAGCAACACTTCCCAGATGAAGTCGCGAATGCGCGGTCCGAGGGGCTTGAGGGAGAAGTCGGCGTCGGGCTTTGCAGAGCGGATGTTGCGGAGGACAGGGCCGAACCGGAACCAGAACCCGGCAGCGGAGGCGAGCATGAGGAGCGTGAGTAGCGCGACCTCCCAACGGGCGGGGTTCTGCATGTCAACCTGAATTTAGCATGTGAGGGCCAAGCGCCGAGACGAGTCTCGGCGTGGCGGCACACGTGCCTGCGCCACGCAAGTAGAATGTGAGCTTCATGACGAATGCCGATCTGATGTTGCTGAAGCAATACGACACACCGACGATCTGCAATGTGATCGAGCTGTTCGAGGTGCGCGCACGAAATCAGGGATATATGGACGGGCGGATCCGCGCCTGCTTTCCGGAGCTCGCGCCAATGGTGGGATACGCATCGACGGCCACGATGCGCTGCGATGCGCCGCGCGCGGAGGGCGCGGTATACGGCTCGCTCGACGCGCAGGTGGAAGCGTTCGCGGAGATACCCGGACCGCCGATCGTCGTGTTTCAGGATCTGGACGATCCCGCGGTCGCGGCAACGTTCGGCGAGATCATGTGCTCGACGTACCAGGCATTCGGTGCGGCAGGATTGATCACCAGCGGCGCGGCGCGCGACCTCGACCAGGTGCGGCGGCTCGGCTTTGCGTGCTTCAGCGACGGCGCGATCTGTTCGCATGGCTACAGCCACATTGTGTCGATTCACGTTGCGGTGCGCGTGGGCGGCCTGACGGTGCGGCCGGGCGCTTTGCTTCACGCCGATGCGAATGGCGTGACGGATATTCCGCACGAGATTGCGAGCGAAGTGGCGGAGGCGGCCGCGGAGTATGTCGCGGCGGAGGCGATCATTCTGGATTTCCTGAAGAGTGGGACCGATGGGGAGAAAGACGTGAAGCGGTTTGCGGCGGTGCGGAAAGAGGCGATGGACCGGATTGCAGAGCTGGGGAAGCGGGTGCGGGGTTGAACCCGGACGAAGAGTAGAATAGAGTCTCCGTGAAGGTCCGCGACCTGAAGGCGATCCTCAAGAGCACTGGAGTTAAGCAAGAGGAGACCTGATGAAGTATACGGTTATCTACGAGAAGGGCCCAACATCGTGGGGCGCCTACATACCCGACCTTCCAGGCGTGATCACAGTAGGCGACTCCCGTGAAGAAGTCGAGAGCTTGATTCAGGAAGCCATCGAATTCCACATCGAGGGCATGAGAGCGGAAGGTCTTCCGATCCCACAGCCGTCGAGCTTCGCTGGAGAAGTCGAAGTTTCGCCCGCAGCCTAAGGCTCCGGCGTGACGATGAGTCACGACGCTGCACGCAGGAGCGCGCCGGCGTGATCCTACTCCAGATCGAGGCGTTTGCCGGCGCCGGCGGTGTCGTAGTTCTTGCCGTAGGCTTCTTTGAGCAGCTTCTTGGCAGCGTCGCCGGAGCAGTGCGCGGGGATCACAGACTTCACGCCGAGCTGGTGCATTTTCGCGACGATCGGCACGATGTCCGGCTCCTTCATTTCGAAGAGATGGAAGCCGCCGATCAGCAGACGAATCGACTTGGCGTTGCGCTGCTGGAGCGCCGTCTCGATCATCTTGACGATGCCCGGATGGGAGCAGCCGGTCATCATCACCAGTCCTTGTGAGGTTTCGATGAGCAACGCCTGTTCGGACGGACTGCCTTGCACGAGGCCTGTCGTGAACACCCCCGGCACGATCTCCCGGGGTTTCACCAGGCGTCGTGGGGAAAAATCGGCCGCATCCGCCATTTCGAAAACGGCGATCGGAAAGCTGTCGAGGAAGTTCAGCGACATGGTTGGTTTGGTGGCCCTTAAGATCGCGAAGATGCCGCCGATGTGGTCGGGGTGCTCGTGCGAGATTACCGTCGCATCGAGCGACGACGCCTCGACACCGCTGCGCTTGAGGTTCTGAGTGAACAGGTCGGGTTTGGTCCCGGAGTCAAACAGGACACGCTTGCCCTTGAAAGTCACCACAGCGGAGTAACCCCAGTCCTCCTTGAAGCCGGGCCGAGCGGAAGTGTTGTCGTAAATAACGCGGATGTCCAGTTCCGCCGCGGAAACAAGCAGCGGCACAAGGCAAAGCAGTGCGATTCGCATCATCAAAACCAGCATAGCAGTCCGCTACTTCTGCAGCCCAAACGTCCACAGAACGTATCCGCACGCCTGGCGGAAATAGAGCCAGGTCTGCTCGAGCGCGTTGCGCTCCGCAGAGGGACGCGGCGATCCGTAAACTTTCAGACCGCGAGCCTCGAGCATCTTCTTCGCGCGGTAAATGTGATAACCGTCGCTGACCAGAATGCAGGATTTGAGGCCCATGCGCTCCATGATTTCGCCGGCGGCGGCGGTCGAGTGAGCGGTGCTCTCGCCCTCCGGTTCGACGATGATGGCCTCAGCGGGGACGCCGCGCTCGACCAGGTAAGAGCGGCCGACGCCGCCTTCGGTGAAGTCAGGATCGCCGCCGGCGCCGCCGGTGGTGAGGATGCGCGGCGCGAGCCTTTTTTTGTAGAGCTCGAAGGCGTGATCGAGACGAGCTTTCAGCACCGGAGAGGGACGGCCGCGATACTCCGCCGCGCCCAACACGAGGATGACGTCGGCCGGACGCGCTTCATCGCGGCCGGACTGGCGGCCGATTTCGAACGAATAGTAGACGAGCGTAGCGGCCACTAGCGCAAAGGCCAGGATCGCGGCCCGGAACACAAATCGCTTCATGCGTGCGGTATTCTGATCGAAACATTGTACCGGGCGTGTGGGC
>JBOGMR010000035.1:0-16425 GCA_050746825.1 Bryobacteraceae bacterium
CCGCCAGACCGAGCGCGGCCGGGATCGTCATAGGGAGGCAGCAACCGATCGAGACGGCCGCGGTGAAGACTGCGGCCACCGGCGCGATCCTCTCCGAGTGCTTCACGGCAGTTCCTTCTGCCGGGCACGCCGCACCGCGGACCGGATCAAGTGGGCTGGCGGGATGCCTTCGCAGATGCCGTCGTGAATATAAGTGCGGCAACTGAGGCCGTCCGAATGGCCGGACGCAATCGAGGGATCGATGTCGATGCCGTCGATTCGGATGGTGGGAGATCCGGGAAATCCGCCCGGATCGAGAAGCGGAATGTCGATGACGCTCAGGGGAACGCCCTCTTCGACCAGCACTTGTTTGAGGCGCTCCAATGCCGACTGTCGATTGGCACAACCCGGAAAAGCGAGGACCTCGATTCTCATGGCCGTTTGAGAGAAATGCCTGCGAGCACCGGACACGGCTTCGCTTTTGAACCGAGCGCCTTGTTGCATTTTCGAAGGACAGATTCGAGCTCGGATTCGAGGCTTGTGAGCGCGGCGATCTTGGTTCGCACCGAAACAAGTTTGCCCGAGAGAAGCCCCTGCACCTTGGGACAGGCTTTAATTGCGTCCTGGCGCAAGGATAACAGCTCACGAATCTCTTCGAGCGAGAAGCCGAGCTCCTGGGCGCTCCGGATGAAGCCCAGGACCTCAATGTCGTCTTCGCGGAACAGGCGGAAACCGCCTTCCGAGCGCCTCGCGGAGGGCACCAGGCGGCGCTTGTCGTAGAAGCGAATGGTGTCGATGGTGAGACCTGTGCGGCGGGACAGGTCGCCAATCCGCAGTGCTGCAGGGGCCATTCAGCGATCTCCTGGTTTCAGCTTACACTCTGGAGTTAGCTCAAGAGTCAAGCTTTTTCTTTTTGGGGTGGGCGGCCCGGCGGGACGCTTACTTCCGATAGTGAGCGAGTGCCTGGTCGAACAGCGCCCGGGCCTGCACCCGGTTGCCTGCGGGACCGAAGTTGTTGCGCTCCTCGAGGTAAGCCCAGAGCGCATGAATCCAGCGGATCATCAAGTCGGCATCCTCACGAACGAGCACGGGCTTGGAGCCGAGGTGCACATACACCGGCGCAGTGTGAGCGCGCGCCGGCTCATTCGGAATGCCGCGCGCGGGCCGGCCCGTGACGCGCGCCGCGAACCACGAGCTTCCGTCGATCGGAACATCCTTCTCAAAGCGATGCGGGCCCGGCCCTTCCGGCACACGCTGTGTGTCGACGACCTCGCCGTTGCGGATGAACTCCAGCGTTTCAACCGGCGCCTGGCTATGCACCTCGGCCGAGAGCTTCACGTGATACGGCCCGCCGGCGGGCGCGGGTACGACGGAGCCCATCGGTTGGCCGTTGGCCGTGAAAGTGAGCAACGGGCCATTGGTGACGAATACGCGGCCCTGCCGGTAGGCATCGACCCAGCGGTCCCAGGTGAAGTTCGAGCCGACGTCGACGTACTGGCGCGAGTGGCCGGGGATGCGGTTGATGCCGCGCCAATTGGTAAACACGTCGGTGCCGGCGCCCGGCGAGATGCGGAAACCGCAGTTGAGCAGGCGATACCACAGCTCGTAAGCCCCGGGCCCGAACGGCAGGACGTCGATGCCGTCCATCGCACCGAGAGCCGCGGTCAGGGGCGCTTCTTTCGCGCCGAGGTTGGTATCCATCACATCGCGGAGAGCGCCGCCCATCGGATGAACGTAAACGACGAGGCCGCCTTGACGACGCGCTTCCTGCGCGGCCTGCGTGTTGAGCGGATAGTCATACGGGGACGCACTGCCGATCACGCTGGTAAACGACGGTGGCACCTGCTTCCTGATGTTGAGGAAGGCCATGTGGCCGAGCGGATCGGAATTGCGGTACTCCTGGCCCCAATACAGAATGAAGCGCGGCTTTGATAGCGGGCTGGCGCCGCCGGTGAAGAATTCCTTGTCATGAACGAAAGCGCCCTCGCTATTGGCGACGATCATGTTCGCGGCGTTGAGGTCTTCCGCCTCGAGCCACTGCATCGACTGCGGCGGGCGCTGGTAGTAGCTGCCGTTGTAATTAGCGTGGAAGTGATTCTCGCCGGCGTACCAGCCGCGCTGGTTCCAGTTCGTCCAGCGGCGCATCGAGATCGTGACTTCCGTGTCGCCGGAAGCGAGCTCGAGCGAGCGCTCTTCGGGCCGATACTCGACGCCTTTGAGCCCCACCACACGCGCGGCGCCGGCCGGCAGCGTGATCGTATCATCGCCGGTGGTAAGGAAGAAGCCTTCGCGCGGGCCCTGGGGATCGAGCGGGTAGTAGAAGATGGGCGAGCCTTGCGGCGCGTAGGCTTTGCCGTCGGACGCACGCACATAGAGGCGAACGGGTGTGGGCTGCCCGGTTTCGTCGAGCGTGCGCACGCGGAGGCGCGCCGAGGGACCGCGAAAGCGGAGGCTGCGAATCGAAACATGCCGTTTGGCGCCGCCCGCGATCGGCATGGTGAAGATGTCGATGTTGCCGAGGTGATTGGAGACGTGCGCGACGGTGCGGCCGTCGGGAGAAACGGCTGGCGAGAATTCGTCGCGAGGCGTGGTGGTGATGGGGACGGGCCGCCCGCCTTCGCGCGGCACGCGGTACAGCTCGCGATCGCCTTTGCCATTCACGATCACCGCGGAATAGATGACGGCCGATCCGTCCGGCAGCGCCGAGAGCGAATGTAGCTGCGCGATGTCCGTAAGCCGGTAGCTGGTGAGCGGCAGTTGCACGAAGATGGGCGCCGCCGTCGCCGGCATCGACCAGATCTGCGGTGCGCTCAACCGCTGCGCGCCACTCTGGACGGCGGCGAAGCGCTGCGCCGCAAAGAACAACTCATCGCGCTTCGGGTTTGCAGCAGCGAAAACCCAGTTGCCCGTCGCGCCCCGTTGTGGCTGCGCCTGAAGCTGGCGTGCGGCGCCGGAGGCGAGATCGATCTGGTGCAGCAACGCGCCGGAATTGGGGACCGCGAGCGCGACATGAATGCGCCGGCCGTCCGCGGACCAGGCCGGGGTTCCGGCTGTAGGATGCGGAGTCTCGATAGCGCGCTGGCGGCCGGAGGCTACCTCGACCAGGCGGAGGCGCCCGCGCACGTTGGGCAGAGGACCCGCAGGCGGAGGGCCCTCGATGAACGCGATCGTGTCGCCGGCCGGCGACCAGGAAGGATGCGCATGATAGCCGGCGCTCTGCGTGATTTGGGTCGCGGGCCCGCCTTCCACGTCCACAGCCCAGATCGAGCCGAACAGGGAGAACGCGATGCGTCGTCCGTCGGGCGACCAAGTGGGATCATCGGCGCCCCAGGTAGTGGTGTCGGCGTCCGTGGCGCGCGTGCGGACGGCTTCGCGGTGAACGACGATCGCGAAGAGCGCGAGCAACGCTGCGGCACAAAGCGGTTTCGATCGCATGCCGTATTCTACTGCGGAATAATCCAGAGGCGGGAACTATTCGTAGTAGACGACGTGCGGCGTGTACTCATCGGACTTCAACGCCCGGGGCTGGCACGGTCCGCAGACCATATTGTATGCGGGGTTCGCGCCTCGGATGAGTCCGGGCAGCAATTGCATGTCGTCGGGGCGGTGATAGCTGTCGATCATCATCCGCGGCTTGAAGCGCTTCAGCGTTTCGACAGCGCCTTTCAGTGCTTCTCTCTCCGCACCCTCGATGTCCATCTTGATGTAGGTCACCTTCGAGAGCTTCAGCGACTCGACCAGCTTGTCGATTGTGGTTACTTCGATCTCCACGTTTCCGGCGCCCTGGTCAAGAACGATGCTGCTCGTCCCCGAATTCTCCGCTCCGAGAAAGAGCTTCAAGGCGCCTTCTGCGCTCCAAACACCCTTGGACACCACGACCACGCGCCCATCGGCGATCTGCTGCATGAAGTTTCGCTGCAGACACACCCGGTTCACCGGATCCGGTTCGATCGCGACCACTTTTTCCGCGCCTGCCTGGAGCGCCATGTAGGTGAACACGCCCACGTGGGCCCCGCAGTCGAGCACGACGTCTCCTTTTCTTACTGAGTTGGCACGATTCCAGCGGGTCAGGAATCCGTGCTCGGTAAACAGGTAGGCAAGTAAGTGGCGCGCGTCCATGTGCGTACCTTTGGCGCGTAACCAGAACTTGCCTTGCGGCGAAGAAACGCTTTGAAGGTCGAGCTTATCGTCTTTCTCAACGACAGACAGCGACCAGTTGTTCCAGATCGACGATGCCGTCCACAGGACGGACTCGGCGGGTACCATCAGAATGCGCGGCCAGGAGCAGGCTTCCGCCTTCCCGTTTACCTTAGCCAGCACGCCAGGAAACAGTCCGATGGTCAGCATCCAAATGAGCATTCCGGCTACGACGACGATCAGACCCCGGACGGGCCAGGGCAGGGTTGCATTGAACCGCTCGATTCGCGAAGGCATGGAAAATACTGGGGTTTCGTAACGTCTATGAAGTATAGCACTGCTCCGATATGAAGATGGCAGTTTGCGCGATGAGCCGGTAGCGGGTGAGCGCCGGTTGCACGAAAGATAGGCGCCGCAGTCGTGGGCATCGACCAGATCTGCGGAGCGTCCAACCTTTGCGCGCATCGCGCTTCGGGTTCGCCGCCGCAAAACCGCGCCGTCCGTCGGGCGACCAGATCGGATCGTCGGCGTCCAAGGCGGTGGCGTCGTCGGCTGCGCGGTGCGAACGGCTTCGCGGTGAAGGACGATCGCGAGGAGCGCGAGCAGCTCAGCGGCACGAAGCGCTCTGGATCGCATGGCCGTATTCGACTGCGGAATATAATAGAGCCATGGGTACCACCGCGACAAAACTGACCGTCGAGGATTTTCTTGCGACGCCGGAACGGGAGGACGTGCGGCAAGAACTCATCGATGGGGAGATTGTCGAAATGAGCAGGGGCGGACCGCTGCACGAGACAGTGAAAGCGAACGTCATGATCCGGCTGGCCTTCTATTTTCTCTCGAACCGCCTTAGCGGCAAGGTGTTCAGCGAGACAATGTACCAGTTGAGCGAACACGATGCCTCGATGCCGGACGTGTCCGTTGTCCTGAGCGGAAAACTCGACCCCCACGGCACGGGCAAGACGAGCGTCGCGCCGGATTTAGTAGTCGAAGTGGTTTCATCGGAATCCGCCGCGCGCCTCCAGGAGAAAGTGAGCCTCTACATCAATAGAGGAGTTCGAGCGGTCTGGGTTGCCTATCCCACGCTGAGAGTGGTCGATGTCTATAAGGGCGGCGGCGTGAGGCGACTGACCGCAGAGCAGAATCAGGAAGACGGAGATTCACTGCCGGGATTCTCGGTGCAGGTGGGTGCATTCTTCGAGTAGCCGGGCGATGCAAACCCGAATCACTGGCGCTGAATGTAGTGGCGGATCACGCCGGTGCGCGCGATCGGCTGTTTACATCAACTCCAACAAAGCCCACCCTGGCAGCGTCGACGGCTGGTTGTTCTCGAAGACAATGCGCCGTGTCTTCGGAAACGGCAGCCCCGTGCCGAGCGCGCGGCTGTAGAGCGGCAGAGTGCGCAGGATCTGGTGATAGTCATCCTGATCGCCTTCGATCCACGCCGTCTTCGACAGGAGGCCGCCGCCCCAGCCGAGGCTCAGAATGCAGGCCGAATCGCGGCGGAGCGAAGTCAGGCGTTCGCGGAGGGATTCCAGATTCCGCGTGAGACGCTCGAGGCGCGTCCAGGCGGCGTACTGGAGTTGAGTGGTGAGAAGCTGTTCCGCGTAACGGTTGACGGCTTCAAAGATGCGGCCGCGCTGGGCTCGCTCCTGCCAGTCGCCCTCGAAGATCGAACCGGGCACGGCCATCTCGGCGAATGACGGCGTCGATTCCTCCGGCTTGCGCGCATCGACGACGCCGCGCGGGCTTTGTTTCCAGCCGAGCGTGAAGTCGCCTGTGGGCGGCGCCACGGCAGCGGGTCCGGGCGCACCGGCGCGCTTCTGCAGCGTCGAAACGCGGAGCAGGTAAATCTTGAAGGCAGTTTTCGCGATGGGCTCGGAGTCGGCCACGCGGATCGCGCGCATGCGGCTGTGTCCGGACGCGCCGAGCACCTGTTCCTCGGTCTGCTCGGCCGGACGGCGCGGCGGGCGATCCTCCTTCATTCGTTGCGCGATCGCCTGGAGCGAACCGGGCTTGAGGCCGGCGAACAGTGCGCCCGTACGCAAGGCGCCCTTGATCGCGCTGCCCGGGACAAACGGCCCGGCAATTCCACAGGCGAACGTCGGAATGTGGAGGCTCTCGCCGGCCGCGCGCTCCCAGTAGCGCGACGACGACGGGTCCTCGAAAGGAACGCGGCGGTCGGCGAAGTTCTGTGCGAAGCCGCCCCACGACGCGAAGTCGAGCTTGTCGGATTTCTTGAGCTGCGCGAGGTACCCGTCGAGCCGCGGGCCCTTCGAGAGCAGCTTGAAAATGCGGCGCTGATCGAGAACGTTGACCTGATCCTTCCACACCATGTAATCGATCGGCGAAAGCTTGTGGCCGTCGCCGACCAGCAGCGGAGACAATGCGGTGAGCCGGTATTTCATGCGGGCGCCTGCTGTGGAATCGGAACGGCCACCGCAAAGCCCGCGCGGAAAACGGGGTGCGGGAATCCATCGGGCGCGACGTCGGTTGCGGCGCCGCGGATCGGCTGCGACGAGACGAGCACGGAGCCTTCCGCCAGCATGTTCAGAAGCTTCTTAAGGGCGCCGGAGCCGGCCGGACTAGAGACGCGGCCGCCCCGAGTGACCAGGCGATAGCTGCCTCGCTCCCATTCGATGGCGTCGGCCGCAGCGGGCGCGACGAGCGACAGCAGCCAGTAAGCTTGCTGCGCCGGGGCCGAAGGTGCAGCCGCCGCGGGCTCCCAGAAGCTGGCTTCACCGGGCGCCGCGACAGCGACCGGAGTTGCAGGGGGCGCGATAGCGCAGGCTCGCGGAAGAATCAACTCCGGGAGCGAACCTTCGATGAACTCGGGTTTCTCGAAGCGTCCCCAGCCGAGCGCGCGCCGTCCACCGAGTCCGGTGTCGCCGAGGAGGCGGATGGCGGTGCGGAGCGGCTCGTTCCACCGGTCCCGCGCTGCCTCGCCGGCGAACGAAACCAGGCACCACATGCCGGCTCCGGGCGCAAATTCGAGACAGGCGCTCGTATGCGGAGCCACGGCGCCGCCGAGCCGATCGACCGCTGCGCCCGAGCGCACGGCGATGCGGAACGGGCCGTCGGCGCTTGCGCCGGGACCGGGGAGCGCAAGCAGGCACTCGCTCGCGCCGTCGACGGTCCAGCGGTCTTCGTCGAGCGCATCGCCGGCGAGCAGCGCGTCAACAACAGGAAGCGGCACGAACCGCGCGCCTTTCCAGCGCACTTTCGATGACAGCGGCGGCGGCCAGATGCTTTGCGGCGGAACCACGAATCCGGTCTCATTGCGGAACGGAAAGCACGAGCTGAAAGAGACGGCCGGTCCGGCGGCGGAGCGGGCCGTCGCGTCGAGCCACTCATCGATCGAACCGAGCGGCGCCATCACCGAAGTGATCGCCGAGTAGAGCGTGTCGCTGTGGAAGATGGAGTCGACACGCGACGCGGCGCCGCTATCGGGGCCGGGCCGCCATGGACCCGCGGGATGAAATTTGACGATCAGCGCGGGATTCACAGTCCGCGGCCTCACTCCTCGATGTATCCGGCGCCGGCTTCGTTCAGCCCGGCCTGCAGCGCAGCCAGGTCGCCGCCGGCGGCCAGTTCCTTTTCCGGTGTGGCCCCCGCGTAGTATTGGCGGCCTCGCCAGGTGACTTTTACAGCCGCGAAGCGGACGCGGCCGCTGCCACGGGAACCACCGCCGCCGAGCGAATCGTCTTCGAGCAGGCGCATGCCCTCTACGACTCGCGCGAATAGCGGAGCGTCTTCCGGGCAGAGCACATCCATCACCATGCGGAATCGAAAGCGCGCTCCGGCCGGGACGCGCTCGAGCGTACGCGGGTTCGCCTGCGAAGTAATCCGGTCAATCGAGTTTTCGCTTTTGACCTCGGTCAACTCGTCGTCGAGATTCTCGCGCATCTGCGGCGTGATGCTGTCGAGATCGAGTGGTGCGTCGTAGACGGCGAGCCGCGCCGGGCTGGCGTGATTGCTGTCGAGCGGATCGCCGGAAACGCGGTCAAGCCGCCCGGGATTCCGTCCGAACAGAAGGCAGATCTCATCGTCCGGCCGGTCGCTTTGATGAATGCGGACTTCCTGGCCCTTACGCTTCGAGAGGTACACAAGCTCAGCCGGCACGGCGAGGCCGAGCGCGTGTTCGAGCAGCGATCGCAATCTCCCGCGCAGGCTGCTGCCCGGGATGTACGGGATGCCGAACGCATCCTTGACGACGGGATTATCGGAGCCGCCGATTTCCAGAGACCCTTTTCCGGCGCCGACGTGGAGACCGGTCTGACAGTGGAGCTCGCCTTCGAGGATCAACTTGCCGATCAGGCGTAGCTGGGTTTGAGTGGTGTGCGCGGACATGCTTCCTCTTTATTCGTTGTAGGCGATGATGGCCTCGAACAGATCCTTGAATCGCTCGTAGCCGCGTAAATCGTTTTTGCGAGTGACCTGCAGCAGAAGTTTTTCGAGCTGATCGAGGCTCCGCAGCGAGTGCCGGGCGATGGTGTAAGCGAGGCGCGCGCGCAGCATGACGAACTCGTGCTGGCGTTCGTTTTCAGGCGCGCGGCAGGCGCGGCGGACGGCGTTGTAAAGGCGGCGCAACTGGCTCTTGGTGCCCGAGTCCATGTCGCGCATGCGGCTGACGACGCCGTGGGCCTGGTTGTCGAGATAGAGGCTGTCGCCGATCAATTTGTCGAGGTCGATCTCGGGCGGGCCTTCGGGCCGGCGGTCGTCACGACGGTCGCCGCGGCGATCGTCACGACGGTCATCGCGGCGTCCACCGGGTCCTCCGCCTTCTCTCCCGCCCTCTCTGGGGCCGCGGCCTTCCCCTCTGCTTTCCCTGGGCGGCCGTGATTCTTTTGGGCGCTCTTCCACGTCTTGTGCCATGCTACACCTCGGTCAACAGTTCGGCCCACTGAAGGGCAACTAATCCGGAAGGGCGCAACTTGACTTGCGTGGTCCTGCGCCCGGCGCCTTCACCGATGAGGTGAGTGCGGAGTTTCTGAAATTCGCGATCGCGGCCGGCGCCCACGATGAAATGCAGGCGGCGGTGGAAGCGCCAGACGCGGTCAAGCTGGGTCTTGCCGTAGAGGCCGCGCAGCTCGCCGATCATCTGGTGACGAGCGCGGTGTTCGCCGGCCATGCGGGAGACAGCCTCCTTGAGCTCGGCGGCATCGGAGAGCTGCTTCCATTCGAGCACTCTGCCGAGAACATAGATGCAATCCTTGTCGGCGGCCTTGGCGATGGCGAGATTGCGGCCGGCCTGCTCGTAGACTTCAGCGAGCGAGGCGTCGCGGGTGGGAGCCAGGGCAAGCGCCATCGTGATGGTCTTGCCTTCGGCGCCCGGAAAATCCTTCAGGTTTTCTTCGGTGAAGCGGTGGAACAGCCGCTGCATCTCGCGTGCGGCGGCGAGGAGCGCATCCCATGCGCCGTAGACGGCGAAGTCGTCGCCGCCGGAGTACAGAATCGTGACTTTGCGCCAGAATTCAGGAAGCGAGCACAGGACTTCGAGCTCGCCCGCGAAGAACTGCTTGTAGAGCACCGAGAGCGGGACGTGCTCTTCAATGTTGTGGAGGCGGCGCAGGCGGACGCCGAAGTTGTCGACGTCGCCGCGCAGCACGCCCCACACGTGACGGCCCTGAGCGCGGCGTGCGAGTGTCCCGACAGTAGCGGCCGATCCCGCATCGTCGCCGGGTGCGGCGTGACGTGCGACCGTGATGCCGTCGGTGGAAACGTTGGGCGTGAGCCGCCAGGTGTGCTTGCCTTCACCCGGGAGAATGCGGGCGGGATGCTCGGGCGACCAGCCAACCTGCGTGGCCTCGCGGATTTTCATGCCGAGCTGGCGCGAGAAATAACCTTCGGTGTCGGAGGGAGGCGCCGGCGAGTACGGCCGGAAGGCGTCGGCGCCGGCTCCGGCGAGCGGCGCACCGAGCCAGCGATCGAGCTCATCGTTGAGGCGGCGGCGGACTACGCTCCAGTCGCCGAGATTTTCGGTGGACCCCCACAGGAGCTGAAGGTGGCCGTCAGACAGGCGGTCGATGTCGCGCGCAGCCGCCGTAAGGAATTCGTTGGCGGCAGGCCGCGCTTCTTCCGGCAGGACGACGAGAAACTGCGCGCCGCCGCTCGATCCGAGAAGGACCCGCGCCAGGCCGAGCTCAGCCAGCAGCGCCCGCGGCAGCACTTCGCTCAGCAGCGTAATCCACTGGGCGCGGCCGGAAAGGAGCTCTTCCCCGGCGCGCGAGCGAAGTTCGCTTTCGCTCGAAGGGGAAAGCAGAAATTCCTCGATGCCCAGAATTTTTCCCTGCAGAAGGATTTGCTCGGACATGTGCCGAAGGGCCCTGGGAATGTTTAGTCTAGCAGAGCGAGGGGGAGAGTGTCACAGGACGTGCGCAAACGCGCCAGGAATAGCCGGCACGCCCTGGTTGCGCAGTCCGCGTCCGGGCCGAAACCCGCCGGCAGGCTGCATGCCTGCCGGCAAGCTCTCAATACCCCTTCTGCTTGTCGACCACGTTGAGCAGCGGTTTGCCGTCGGCGAAGCGCTGGATGTTCTCCTTGATCGTGCCCCACATACGCGCCTCGTCCTTATCCGACCGGCCGGCGATGTGCGGTGTGATGATGGTGTTCTCGAATTTCCAGAGCGGATGGCCCTTGGGCAGCGGCTCCGGATCCGTCACATCGACCCCGGCGGCGGCCAGCTTCTTGCTGTCGAGGGCCTTCACCAGCCCGTTCATGTCGTAGATGCCGCCGCGGCTGACGGCGATGAAGTACGAGCCCTGCTTCATCAGGTCGAACTGGCGCGCGCCCATCATCTTGTGACTCATCGGCGTGTGCGGCGCGGAGATGAACACAACATCCGCGTCCGGGATCACCTCATCGATTCGGTCCGGCTTCACGGCCTTCTGGACAAACGGCGAGTACGGGATGTCCTCCGGGTCGATGCATGTGATATTCATGCCGAACGCCCACGCCCTCTGCGAGATCTGCATGCCGATGCCGCCACATCCGATCACGACCCCGTTGCGCCCTCTAAGCTCGATTCCCTCGTACCGCCCGGCGCCTCTCGCCCACGTCTCGGTCTGCTTGGCTATCCATGATTTGTTCAGCAGCCGCGTGAACATCAACAGCATCGCCATCGCATGGTCGGCGATCTCCGGCCCCTGGACAATCTGGTTATTGGTCAGGACGATGTTGCTGTCGCGCAGATCGGCGCCGCCGGACAAGTGCAGCACGTTTTCCACGCCCGCGCTCATGACCTGGACCCATTTCAGGTTCTTGCCGGCACGGATCATCTCCGGTCTGATGGTGCCGATGAATGCATCGGCGTCGGTAATCTCCTTCATTAACGTATCCGGCGTGACCGGAATCACGCGCGCTTTTGGAGACGCGCTTTGGAGCTCCTTTACCAGGGCGGGGTTGGCTTGCGAGATCAAAATCTTCTTGGTCTGCGCAGAAACCGCCAGCGTGCAAAGGGTAAACAATAAGGCCAGACGACGCATCGTGAATCCCTCCCTCAGAAGTGAGGATTCTATCGCAGTCGGCATAGAAACTCAAAATGGCCCGTTCCGTCACGGTCGCGGTTTTTGTGGCGCCGCGGACCTGCGCGTCGGCCTTGAAGGCGTCGGGTGGAGCGGCGGGGACGGAGTTCGGATAGAATGCATGCTGAGCCGTGGGTGTAGCTATGAAAAGTTTCGCAGCGGGACTTGCCGCCGCGGCTGCGGCTGTGCTCTGGGCTCAGGCGCCCGTCGCCACTCTGGTCGGACGGATCGAGGATTCCAGCGGCAGTCCGATACCCGCCGCGACGGTGCGTACGCGGCACCTCGACACCAGCGAAGTTCTTCAGGTGATCGCCGATGAGAACGGCGAATACACGATCCCGCGTCTGGTCCCCGGCGAATACGACGTCACCGTCGAGCATCCCGGCTTTCGCGCGACGAACCAGCGCGGCCTCGTCCTCCAGATCGATCAGACCGCCCGGCTCGACGTCCGTCTCCAGGTCGGCGACGTCACCGAATCGATCGAAGTGAAAGCTGAATTGCCGGTGCTGAACACCGAAAACGCTATCCGCGGAGAGGTAATCGTCACAGAGGAAATCGCGGCGATGCCGCTCGACGGCCGGGATTTCGCGGACCTCGCGCATCTGGTGCCCGGAGTGATGCGGAGGGCGCAAGGCGGACAGGGCTCGGCGTTTAATATCAACGGCGCGCGCGCGGACAACACCAACTTCATCATCGACGGGTTCAACGATCAAAACCCGCGCGGCGGCGCGGCTCAGGCGCGTCCTCCCATTGACGCGCTGCTCGAATTCAAGATGCAGACTTCCGGCTATTCCCCCGAATACGGCCGGCTCGCCGGAGGCGTCATGAATATGGTGCTGAAGAGCGGTGGCAATCAATTCCATGGCACGCTGTTCGAGTACCTCCGCAACGACAAGTTCGACGCGCGCAACTTCTTCGACGCAGAGAAGTCGAAGCTTCGCCGAAACCAGTTCGGCGCCGTGGTGAGCGGTCCTGTGCTCCTTCCCAGGCTCTACAACGGCCGCGACCGGACCTTCTTTCTGGCAAGCTGGGAAAGCTATCGCCAGGCGCTCGGTTCGACCCGCCTCGGCCGCGTGCCCGGCGCTCTCGAGCGAGAGGGGAACTTTTCCGATAGCCGCGCTGTCGACGGCACAGTCGCGCCTTTGCGGGACCCGCTGCTGTCCGGAACGTGCGGCGCATCCTCCAGCGCCGGATGCTTCCCGGACAATCGCGTGCCGCTCAGCCGCTTCAGTCCCATCTCGCAAAAGGTGATGGCTTACTATCCGCCGCCGAACCGGCCTCTCGACAGGAACAACTACCTCACGAACGCGAATGATGTCGACCGCTGGGACAGCTTTCTCGGCAAGATCGACCAGCGGTTTTCGGCCAGCGACAGCATCTCGGTCCGCGCGCTCACGCGTCAGAACAACACCACGAACCCGTTTGCAGGGAGCGATCTTGCCGGCTTCGGCAGCAAGGTCGATGAGCGCCAGAGCCTCGCAGGCTTCAGCTACATCCGTATGATGTCGCCCGCGTCGATCAACGAATTCCGTGGCGGCCTGATTCGCACCAGTCACTACGAACCCAGCGTCAACGCGGGTCGTGACTTCGCGTCGGAGTTTGGAATTACGGGGACGACCACGGATCCTTTTCTCACCGGTTTCCCGCGCTTCACGATTCTCAATCTTCTCTCCCTTGGCGATGCCGCCAGCAACCCCGTCTTGTTTACCGTCAACAACTGGGAGTGGGCGGATACGCTCACCCTGGTCCACTCGAGGCACTTGTTCAAGTTCGGCGCCGGCCTCCTTCGTTCGCAGTTTTCTCAAACCGCCAACAACAACAATCGCGGAACCTTCGCGTTCCTCGATCGCTGGACCAATCACTCCTTTGCCGACTTCCTGCTCGGCCTTCCCAACAGCGCGTCGCGCCAGGCTGGAACGATCACCAGCTATCTGTATTCCACGAGTTTCTCGTTGTTCGCGCAGGACGATTGGAAGATCCGCCCTAACCTCACGCTCAATCTCGGCCTGCGATGGGAGTTGCTGAAACCTCTGACGGAGAAGTACGGGCGCCTGGCCAACTTCATTCCGGAGCTCGGAAAGATTATTGTTACCGGCGATCGCAACGTGCCCGATTTCCAGCAGCGCCTTGCCGACGCCAACCTCGTCAGCCGCGTCGGCCTGGCGCGCGACTACGATCTGCCGGACTCGCTGGTGTATACGCGCTACAACAATTTCGCTCCGCGCTTCGGCTTGGCGTGGCGTCCGCGTGGAGGCGTTCGCAGCGTTGTACGGGGCGGTTACGGCATTTTTTACGGAAACTCGGTTTCGAATCCCGTGCGCGGCGATCTCGCGGTGACGTTCCCCTTCATCGTGTCCCAAACGTTTAATCGTCTGGCGAGCAACGTGAACGCTGTCACGCTCTCGAACCCGTTTCCAGCCAACCGTATCACACTGGACGGCGTCAACAACTCGGCCGGATATGAGCTTCACGCACCCTCTCAGAACTTGCAAAGCTGGAATCTCACGATTGAGCGCCAGATCGGGCCGGGATCGGCGATCGAAGCTGCTTACATCGGCTCTAAAGGTACGCACCTCGGCCGCCGCTACGACCTGAACCAGCCCTTCCGCGTCCCCGAGCTGCGCGTCAACGGCAACTTCCCGAGGCCGTTCACGGGAATCAACACCATCAACTTCTTCTCGTTCGGATCCAACTCCACGTACAACGCAGGAGTCTTCTCGATCCGCAAGCGCTTCGATCGCGGCTTTTTCTACCGGTTCAACTACACATACAGCAAGTCGATCGACGACGCCTCGCAGATTTCAGGCAACGCCGACGGCGGCTACCCGGGAGCGCAGAACGCGCGCAATCTTCGCGCGGATCGCGGGCGTTCGGATTGGGACACGGGCCACTCGGCGACGCTCAACTTCTCGTATGAACTGCCACTCGGCGCGAGCCGTCTCTGGCGCCGCGGCTGGCAGCTTGCCGGCTCGGGCCGCTTCTATTCCGGCCAGCCGTTTACGCCGCGCACGTCCAACGTGGACCTCAACGCGGGCGAGGCCAACCGGCCCGACCGCATCGCCAAGGGCTCCGTGGATGAGCCGTCGCAACAGGGCTGGTTCGATCTGCTCGCGTTTCCGCTGGTGCCGAATGGCGCCTTTCGCTTCGGTAATTCCGGCCGCAATGTCCTCGACGGCCCTGGGTACGCCTCGCTCAATCTGTCGCTGTCCAAGCGCTTTCCGATCCGGGAGCGACAGTCGCTGCAGCTTCGCTGGGAGACGTTCAATGTTCTGAATCACACGAACTTTTCGCAGCCTGAAAATTTCGTGAACGCACCCAACGGCGCAACGATCATCAACGCGAGCTCGGCAAGGACCATGCAGATCGCGTTGAAGTATTATTTCTAACTATTCGCGCGCTCGAACCTCGACGAGCCTTTCGCTGAGGATCGGTGAGAGTGCGGCTTCGATGTCCGGTGTGATGAGGCCGGCCTCGTCGAGATCCTTGATATGCACTTGGTCTTTCAGGCGAAAGCTGGTGAGTTTCATGCGCACCAGGTCTGCGAGCGGGATCAGCCGGATTCCGCGAAGTGTCCGGCAAGGGCCGAGTTCCGGCGCCGGCTCCGCGTACTCCTCGCGCACCTTCTCGCCACTGAAGACTAGATGCACGGCCCGCCGCGCTGACGGCTCGCCTACCTGTACTAGCATGTCGATGCCCGCAACATGACGGTACTTCAGACCGAAGGGCTCGACCGCCTTGGCAATCTTTTCCAGGTCCTCGCGACGGACGGTGATGTCGATATCCTTGGTCAGTCGTCCGGCATCTGGCGCTACCTCTTCGACGTACAGATAAGTCGCCAGACCCCCGACCACCCGGTATTCGAGTCCTGCGCCCGAAAAGGCCTTCTCCACGCGATCAGCCAGGCTGAAGAGCTGTTCCACTCGTTCCTCGAAGAAGGTATTGACATAAATCGCCACTGCGCTCCATCATCGCATGTCTGACATTCCTCCAGTAACCGGGGTAACGGGCGCTACAGAACTCCTGCAATTTCCGCCTCAACCATTTCCGGCGGCTAGCATCCGAAACTTGGTACACTTCGTATATTTGAACAGAAGGGCCTGAATTATCACGGTGTTAACCGGCTGTAGCGCCGTGGTTCAGGAGTCGTGACCCTCTACTTATGACTTGTGCAGGACAACCCGCTGAGGAATACCAACTGTACGCGTTGGGCATCCTCGAAGAAACGGATCGGGAGCAGATCCGAACACACCTCTCACAGGGCTGCGAAACATGCCTGGCGGGAGTCCGGCAGAGTAACCGGTTCTGGTCGATTTTTGGGACCGGGTCGGCGCTGCTGACGTTGGTGACCCCTCCGGCCCGGCTGCGGCGCAAGATCCTTGCCGCAGTCACACCGTCGCAGCCGTCGTGGCTGGGCCTGTTCTGGCTGTCAGGCAAGCAGGTGGCCGGAATCGCGGCGCTCCTGATGCTCACGGCGACTGGCACGTGGTTTATTACACGGCAGCCGGCTCGTATCCAAACCGTACCCGAAACACGAACCATCACCGAAGTCCGGCCCGACCCGGCACAGCAGCAGGAGATCGAGCGGCTGCAGCAGCAGCTCGACGCGGCGCGTCGCGCAGCACCGGGAACGGCTCCAGCAGCCGCGGTGACGGCGCTCGAGCGCGAACTGGCGCAGGCGCGTTCGTCGGCGGGCGACGCGGGGCAGGCATTGACTCAGGAGCGCGCCAGAGCGGCTCAATCCGAAGCGCAACTCCGGGAACAGATTCGAGTCCAGACAGTACAGCTT
>JBOGMR010000036.1:0-7618 GCA_050746825.1 Bryobacteraceae bacterium
GTTCGTACCCGCCGCGCTCTCGTAGTGACGGAATTTGCGTTGGCGATGATCCTGCTGGTCGGCGCCGGTCTCCTGGTCCGAAGCCTGTGGTCAGTGGAGAACGTCGATCTGGGATTCAGGTCTGAGCGGGTTCTTTCGGTCTCACTCGCCCCTCCGGTCTCCACGGCAACTGCGCAGCGGGCTGACTTCTACAAACGCGTGCTCGAACAAATTGGATCGCTTCCCGGCGTGGAGAGCGCCGGCGTCACCAGCGAACTTTTCGTCAGTGGCAACTCGGCGCGGGTCGTCACCGTCGAAGGGGACGCCCGGCCTGTCTCCGAGGGCCTGCGGTTCCGAAGCGACGAGCTCAGCGAGGAATTGTTCAAGGCCATCGGGACTCCCTTACTCAGGGGACGCTTCTTTTCGGCCGCGGACGGGCCTGATTCTCCGCCCGTGGCGATTATCAATGACGCGATGGCTCGCCGCTTATGGCCCGGGCGCGATCCCATAGGAAGAAGATTCAAGTTCGGCCCAGGGGATTCCCGCCAGCCGTGGTTTACAGTCGTCGGACTCGTCGGCGACATGCGACGTCAGGGACTGGAGAACGATCCGATCCCGCAGATGTTCGAGCCGCTGGCACAGAATCCTCCCCGGCAGGCGATTCTTCTCATACGAACGTCTATGGATGACCCGCTCAAGATGGCGGGAGCGGTCCAGGCTGCCGTGCGTCGTGTGGAAAAGCATGCGCCGCTCTACGGCGTGACGACCCTGGAGATTCGACTCGGCGCCTTCCTCACCGAGCGCCGCTTCCAGACCTGGCTCCTGATCGGGTTCTCCGCAGTTGCTCTCCTGATGGCGGCCATTGGAATCTACGGGCTCATCCAGTATTCCATCGCGACGCGCACACACGAGATCGGTATCCGCATGGCCGTAGGAGCACAGGCCGGCGAGATTTTCCGCATGATCATCGGCGAGGGGTTGAAGCTGAGCCTGACTGGCCTGGCGCTCGGGCTCGTGGGAGCCTTGTGGCTGGGTGGGGCTGTGTCAAGTCTCCTGTTCGGCGTTGCGGCCACCGATCCGTTGACGTTCATTTCGGTCTCGCTATTGCTGACCGCGGTCGCCACGGCGGCCTGCTATTTTCCGGCGCGGCGCGCAATGCAGGTCGAGCCCGTAGTGGCGTTACGGCAACAGTGACATGACCTTGGAGTCAACCCGGTTTACGCCAGAATTTCCTTGACCACGTTGCCGTGGACGTCGGTCAGACGCATGTCACGGCCGGAGAAGTGGTACGTGAGACGCGTGTGATCGATGCCGAGCAGGTGGAGGACCGTCGCGTGAAGGTCGTGGACGTGGACCTTCTTTTCGGTGGCGTAGTAACCGTATTCGTCGGTGGCGCCGTGGACGATGCCGCCTTTGATGCCGCCGCCGGCGAGCCACATGGTGAAACCGTAAGGGTGGTGGTCGCGGCCGGGTCCGCGGTTGCCGCGTTGCGCCATCGGGGTGCGCCCGAATTCCCCGCCCCATAGCACAAGCGTCCGGTCGAGCAGCCCGCGAGCCTTCAGATCTTTGAGCAGGCCGGCGATCGGAAGATCGGTGGCCTTGCAGTTGATCTTGTGACCGCCCTCGAGGTTGCTGTGCTGGTCCCAGCGATCGGTGCCCGGGCGCCGCGGTGAGAGCAGTTCGATGAATCGGACACCGCGCTCGACCAGGCGCCGCGCGATCAGACACTCACGGCCGAACTCGGCGGTATCGGTCTCGTCGAGGCCGTAGAGTTTTCGCGTGGCTTCGGATTCGCCGCCGAAATCAACCAGTTCGGGAACCTCAGTCTGCATCCGGAAGGCAAGCTCGTAATTGGCGATGGCCGCATCGATTTCGCTGGTGCTGCCCTGGCGCGCGGTGACGCCGCGGTCGAGCGCCGACAGCAGGCTCAGCTTGTTGCGCTGCAGTTGCGGATCGGATTCGCGCGGCAGCAGATCGGCGACGGGCTGCTTGTTGTTGCGAAACAGCGTGCCCTGGTAACTGGCTGGAAGGAAGCCGCTGGCGAACAGGTCGAGACCGCCGGGCGGGATCATGCCGCTGTCGAGCACGATGAAGCCTGGCAAATTGCGGCACTCGCTGCCCAGGCCGTACGTGGCCCACGCGCCCATGCTCGGCCGCCCCTGCAAACCGGAGCCGCTGTGCATGAAGTAGTTGCCCGCAGTGTGCTCGGAGTGATCGGAAACCATCGAGCGCACCACGCAGATATCGTCGATCGCGCCACCGACGTTGGCGAACAGATCGCTGACTTCGATACCGGACTGGCCGTAGCGGCGAAACGCGAACGGCGACGGAAACAACTCGCCGTTGCTGGGCGGGGCGTTAGGCGCGCGCTTGAACGGGAGCGGCTTGCCGGATTCAGCCTGAAGGCGCGGTTTGGGATCGAACGTGTCGATGTGAGACGGCCCGCCGTCCATAAACAGGAAGATGACCGACCTGGCCTTGGGTTCGTAGTGCGGAGCGCGAGGACGCAGCGGATCGCGCGTGCGATCGTCCGCGGCGCGTGCGGCGTTCTCAGCCATGAGCGCGGACAGGGCGAGGCCTCCGAAACCGTTGGACCAGCGGAACAGCCATTCGCGGCGGGAGAGCATACGGTCTACCTCACTGGGTCTACCTCAAGAAGATGAACTCTTTGGAATTGAACAGGACATGGGTGACGTCGGTCCACACCGCACGCTCGCGGTCGGCTTCGGCGGCATTGCGGTACAGGCGTTGCTGCTCCGCGACGAACCCTTCGATTCGAGCAATTTCCTGGAGCGTGGCCGGGCGTGCGAAGGCTTCTTCGAACATGCGGCGGATGCGCGCTCGGGGATCGGAAGTGCCGGCGATCAGGCGCGCGGCCCACCTGCGGGCTTGCTCGGCGACGAACTCGTTGTTCATCAGCATCAGCGCCTGGCCGGGTACAGTGCTGGCGCCGCGGCGGCCGATGGTGGTCGCGGGCAACGGATAATCGAAGGCCAGCAGCAGCGGCGTGAGGAAGTTGCGGCGCACGCCGATGTAAAGGCTGCGACGGCCGTTCCCGTCGAGCGTGCCGGACTGCGGTTTTCCGCGCCCGTCCTGATACGCGCTGATGTGCGGCGGCACGCTCGGTCCGTAGGTAGCCGGGTCAAGCGCGCCGGAAACGGCGAGGATGGAGTCGCGAATCCCTTCCGCTTCCAGGCGCCGAACGGGCATGTGATGCAGCAGGCGATTGTCCGGATCGGCGCGGGCGGCGCGTGGCCAGGGCCGGCTCGACATCCGGTAGGCGCTCGACAGCACGATCGCGCGGTGCATCGCCTTTAGCGACCAACCCGAGGCCATGAAGCGCGTCGCCAGATGATCGAGCAATTCGGGATGCGTTGGGCGCTCGCCTGTGAGTCCAAAATTGTCGACGGAGCGCACCAGGCCGTGTCCGAAATAGTGCTGCCAGACACGGTTGACGATGACGCGGGAGGTGAGCGGGTTGTCCGGCCGCGCGATGGCCTCGGCCAGCTCAGAGCGCCCGCTGCCTTGCGTGAACGGCGCTGCCGATTCGCCGGCCAGTACCTGGAGGAACCGTCGCGGCACGACGGGACCGGGCTCGGCGAGATTGCCGCGCACCAGAACGGGAACGTCATGAGGATGGTCTTCGCGGCTGACCATCCCGTAGGTGGGCGCGGGAAACGCCTTCTCATGCGCGGCGCGCTCCTTGACCAGGGCGGCGAGTGTGGCTTGATCGCTTTCGGCAAGCAGCGTTCGCAGCTCTTCGAACTTTCCGGCCGGCGTGAGCGACGCGAGCAGCCACTGCGCATCGGGGTCCGCCGCCTGAGCCGGAGCCGGGAGAGCTGAGGCCTCGAGAAAGGCGCGCTGGTAGGACTCTGCGAGCGCCTCGATCGAATCCAGGCCGGTCTGCGAAAGGATCGCGCGCACGTAGCGGTTCAACGGGCGATCGAGCACGGGCGGCGTCCGCGAGTCGGAAAAGACGATCTTCTCGACGGCGATGTAGCCGTCGGGCGCGCGATCGGCGATAACGAAATAGCAGCGCAGGCCCTTCTGGAGCGTGAGCCGGTTGGTCTTCCACTCGAAGACACCGTCCTTGTCGGCGTTGAGAAACGCGGGCCGCCCTGCGACCTGGAGCGTGAACCGCAGCGCGCCATGCTCGCGCCGCCGGGTGCGGTCGGGCGTGCCGGCCATGCGTACATGCAGATAATCTTTGTCGATCACGAAGCTTTTCGAAGTGAGCAGGCCGGTGAGCGTGTTCGATCCGGCCCCGAACGAGTTTGCGAGGCCGGCGCCGCGCCATCCGGAGAGGGCCTGGTTGGGCGGGACCGTGTGCAGGGGCGAGGCACCGAAGGCCGGCCCGTTCGATTCCCAGCCGGTGTAGTCGCCGCTGCGAAAATCAGAGAACACGACGTCGTTGCGTCGAGAGTGCTCCCCGGCGATTGAATCGAGTTTGCTGCGGAGTTCGGACAGGCGCTCGGCGAACGGTTTCTCCGAAACCTGCGAGAGGACGGCGAGCGGATGAAGGACGTGGTCCGGCTCTTTGGCGGCGCGCTCGAGCATCGCTTTCCATTCGGCCGGCGGCTGGAGCAGCGCCTGCCCGACGCCCTTCGCCGCGCGCGAACGCACGGAGTTGAGAATGGCGGCGGCCTGTTGATTGGTCTCGCCTATCCGGCGGTGAACGGAATCGATTTCCTGGCGCACGGCGGGCGAATCGACCGAGATCTCCGTCTGGCGTGTGCTGTGGAGCACGCCGGCCAGCGAATAGTAATCCGAAGTGGGAATGGGATCGAACTTGTGATCGTGGCAGCGGGCGCACGCAACAGTGAGCCCCAGAAATGTTTTGGCGAGCACGTCAATCTGGTTGTCGATCTTTTCAGACTGCACCTCCGCCAGATCGTCGGCTGCGTTGCGCTCTTCGTGCAGCGCGAAGAAGCCGCTGCCGATCGGCGATTCGACGCGCGTGCCGCCGGCGGCGAGGCGCGGTTGAGGAAGCAGGTCGCCGGCAATCTGTTCGCGGATTAACTGGTCGTACGGGAGATCCTCGTTGAAGGCGCGAATGACGTAGTCGCGGTAGCGCCAGGCATCGGGCTTTTCGGAATCGAATTCGTGACCGCTGGTCTCGGCGTAGCGCGCCAGGTCGAGCCAGTGCCGCGCCCAGCGTTCGCCGTAATGCGGGGACGCGAGGAGCCGGTCGACGACTTTCTCGAAGGCGCGCGGCGAGCGGTCCGCGACGAAGCCGGCGATTTCCTGCGGCGCGGGCGGCAGGCCGATCAGATCGAAGGTGACGCGGCGTAAAAGTGTGCGGCGGCCGGCCGCGGGAGCCGGACGCAGGCCCTTGCGTTCGAGCGACGCCAGAACAAATCGATCGATGGGAGACCTCGGCCATGTGGACAGGCGTACCTTCGGGAGCGCCGGATTCTTGATCGGCTGAAACGACCAGTGCTTGCGGCCGCGGGCGAAATCGACGCCGGGCCTGGGCGCGGGCGCTTCGCCGGTACGCGGGTCCGGGGCGCCGTTACGGATCCACTCACGAAAAGCGGCGATTTCGTCGTCGCTCAGCCGCCCGGACGGCGGCATCGAGAGCGCGGGATCGGTGTGGGAGATGGCGCGAACCAGAAGGCTGTGCTCGGGGTCGCCCGGAATGATTGCCGTACCGCGCGAGCCGCCCTTGAGCAGGCCGTCCTTCGAATCGAGCATCAGGCGGCCCTGCGCCACGCCCTTCGCGCTATGGCAGGCGTAACATTTCTGCGCGAGAACGGGCCGAATTCGCGACTCGAAGAAGTCGATGCCGGCGGTGTTCTGGGCGAATGCAACTGCCGCGAGCAGCGACGTGGCGAAGACGCACCGGGGCAGCATGAAGAGACCTGTCAGAGTGATTATACAGCCGCTACCGCCTTTCGGCGCGGTCGCAGTCCGTCTTCACGCGGTTTCGGCGGTTAGCCGTCAGAACACTATCCGGGCGCCTACCTGAAGCTGCCGCGGATTCCCCACCGTGCTCGTAATCGTCCCGGCGTTGCTGCCGGCGGTCGTGCCAATCTGGTTCGCGCCCACCACGATGCTCGCGTTTGGCTGCCCGAACTGCGGGTGGTTCCATATATTGAACGCCTCGCCGCGCAGCTCCAGTTTCGCGCGCTCTGTGATCGGGAAGTTTTTGAACAGCGACATGTCGAAGTTCACGCGGCCGGGGCCGGATAGTGTGTTGCGTCCCAGGTTGCCGAAGCGGATCTCGGTAGGGCGCGCGAACGCGGTGACGTCGAACCAGCGGCTGATCGACTGCTGATCCGATGCGAGTTTCGGGTTGCCGACGAGGTCGGGTCGGCTCCCGCCCGCACCGTTGGTGTTGGCGTTCGCGAGGCCGGCGCTGAAGGGCAGTCCGGTTTGCAGCGTGGTAATGCCGTTCAACTGCCAGCCGCCCGCGATGTAGTTGAGCAACCCGCCCTGGTTCAGGTGGGCGCGGCCCTTGCCGAATGGAAGCTCGTAGGTGTAGCTGATCGTGGCGCGGTGGCGGAGGTCGAATCCCGCGTTGCCGCGATCGCAGCGCCGGCAGCGGCGGTCCTGCGGAGTGCCCGTGCCGCCGCCGAAGTCGTTGGCGACCGTGTCGATCGAGTGGCCCAGCGTGTAGGCGAGCATCAGGCTGAGACCTTGCGACATCCGCTTGTCGACTGCAAGCTGGAACGCGTTGTAACTCGACAGGCCATCCGAGACCGCATAAGTAATTCCCGCCAGCGCCGGACGCACGCCAAAGAACGGCCGGCGATTATTCACGCCGCCGGGTCCGGGCTCGGGCTGGTTGAGATCAAACGTGGTGCCCAGCCGGCGACCCAGATTCCCGACATAGGCGGCTTTCACGATCAACTGCCACGGCGCAATCTCGTATTGCACACCGAGGTTGAACTGCTGCGCGTAGGCGCTGCGGAAATCAGGCGCAATGCCGATGACGCCGCCGGTCGGATTCTTGGACGATTCGAAGTTGACGGTCGGAGGCGCCCCAAAGCCGGCGCTGATTCGCGTCGCGACGTTCACATCGCCCGGGCTGATGCTGTTGATCGGACCATAGGGCAGATGCCGGAATAGCCGCAGCAGTGCGCCGCCGTTGCCGTTCGGATTGTAGAAGAGGCCGTACCCGCCGCGCACCACGACATTGCGCGCCGCCTGGTAGGCGAAGCCGAAACGCGGCGCAAAGTCGCGCCAGTCCTTGTTGACATTGGCGGCGCGGCTCACGCTGTCGCGGCCGGCGACGAGCACCGTAGCGCTGGCAGGATCGAAGTTGCCGATGCGGTCCGCGACTTCCACGTACGGGCTGTAGTATTCCCAGCGCAGGCCGAGGTTGAGCGTGAGCTTGCGCGAGACGCGCCAGTCGTCAGCAAAATAGAGGCCGGTTTCCCAACCGCGCAGCCCGGTCCAGGCGAGTGTGAAATCCTGCTCAATCAGGCTGGCGTAACCAAGCAGGAAGCTGGCCATCGAATGGCCCGTGGCGCCGCCCTGCCGGGAGTCAGTGAACGCGGGCGAGAAATTAAAGCGGCCGTTGCCCCGGTTCGTTTGATACTCGGTGACTTGCCGGCGAATCAGCAGGCCGCCAAACTTCAGCGTGTGCGCGCCCTGCGTGAACGTCATATTGTCGCCGTATTGAAACGCATTGATG
>JBOGMR010000037.1:0-9441 GCA_050746825.1 Bryobacteraceae bacterium
AAAACCGCTCCCTCACGGTCGCGGCTCTGTAACGTGTTCATGCTACTGAGCCGCGCGCGTAAGCAAGGTGTCTTTCGGGATTTCTACCACGGGCTGCTAGCCGCGCGGCTTTTCGCCTGTATTGCCCTTCTCTTCCTTCTGGCCTTTCTGTCGTGGCAAGCGGTGCGGAGAGCCCCGGGTGGCGCGATCCTGCCCCATAACGCGAACTATCACTTTCGACTCGCCGCCAACAACACACAGCCAATCGCCCATCTGCAGCGAGCTCTTGCTCTGAACCCGCGCCTGACGTCCGCTTGGATCGCTCTGGGTCTACAGCAGGAAACCGATGGCGACCCTGCCGGCGCGGAGCACAGCCTGCTGCGAGCGGCCGCCATCGACAAAACCTTTGCTCCAGCTTGGGCGTTGGCCAATTTCTACCTTCGGCAGAATCGCATGGCGGAGTTCTGGACCTGGGCGGGAACGGCAGCCCACGTCCGCTATGCCGGCCTCGACGGCCTCTTCGCCCTTTGCTGGCGAGCGGCTCAGGACCCGGCCGAGATTCTGAATGTGCTGCCGGACCGGCTGCCTGTTCGCCGCCAATATCTCGCTTTTCTGGCGCGGCAAGGCCGGCTGGACGTCATCGAGGATCTCGCGGTCGACACCGCCACCAGAGGCGACGCCACCGACGCGGGAGCCCTGGTCGAGCTTTGCGAGCGCCTGCTTGCGAGCGGCCGCCACCGAGCGGCGGTGCGGCTCTGGAATGCGATGGCGCAAGGCGGCGTCATCGTCTATGAGGCAGTCGATCCGTCGCGGATTCTGATCAACGGGGCGCTTGACCACAGGCCTCTGGGTAAGGCCTTCGACTGGCGTCCGTACAACGGCGCCGCAGTGTCATGGAACTGGAGGCCGTCGGAGGTGAGCGTTGCGCTCAGCGGAAAGCAGCCGGACGTCGTCGAGCTCGCCTCGCAATCGGTGATGCTCGCCGCCGGCGTCGCCTACCGTTTCGCATTCGAATTTCGTACCGACCAGGTTCAGCCAGAGTCGGGCGTGCGGTGGACCCTAATGAATCCGCGCACCGGGGCCGATCTGATTCCTGACGGGCGTCTGGCCGGCGGAGGGTCGAGCGGCCAGTGGAAGCGGGAGGCGATCACGGTCCCGCCGCCGCTCGAAGGAGGCCTGCACCGCCTCGTGCTGCTCCACCGGCGCGCATCGGGGTCGGTGCGGACTCAAGGCACGGTTTTCCTGCGGGCTCTGGTGTTGGAGCGCGCCGCGTGACTCGATTTGACCTGAGGTTATTCGACCAAGCCTGTGCCTGGACGCTGGGCGGTATCCTGCTCTTCGCGGTGCTGGCATTCGGCGCGACGGAAACCTGGGCGCTTGCGGTTGTCGAAGCCGCCGCGTTCGCCCTTGCGATCGCACGCGCGGTGCGCATTCCGGTTTCGGGTGTGACGCCGAGGCTCCCGGTAGTTGCGATCCTGGCGGCGGTTCCCGCGCTTTGGGGCGTGGCGCAACTGGCGATGGGGTTCACCGTCTATCGCTTCGCGACCGAGAACGCGGTGCTGGTCTGGAGCGCATGGGCGGCGCTGGCGGCAGTCGCGTTTGACATTCTTTCGAGCGACCGTCTCCGCCGGGCTTTCGTGCGGGGAATGTTGTGGCTTGGTAGCGGCATTGCAGTGTTGTCGCTGGTTCAGTTTTTTACGTCGGGCGGCAGGATTTTCTGGCTGTTCCCGGCAAGCTCGGGACGAGCCTTCGGGCCTTTCGTCAATGCAGACCATTACGCCGCCTTTGCGGAGTTGGTGCTGCCGGTGGCGATCGTTGCGGCCGTGGAGGCTCGCTCCCATAGCCTGCTCTGCGCGGCCGCCGCAGGACTGATCTACGGATCGGTCGTCGCCGGCGGTTCGCGCGCAGGTATTGTCATCTGCACGGCTGAGCTTCTGGTGATTCCTTGGCTGGTGGAGCGCATGATGGCCCGCCGGCGCACAGGCGCCGCCTGGAAACTCGCGGCTTGCGCGGCCGCGGGAACTTTGCTGGTCGGCTGGCAGTTCGCCTGGAAACGGTTCGATGACCCGGACCCCTTCCGTTATCGAAGGGAAATGCTTCAATCGGGCGTCGAGATGATCCGCGATATGCCGTGGACCGGTTTCGGCCTGGGAACATTTCAGACAGTGTACCCGGCCTATGCGTCCTTCGACGTCGGACGCCTCGTCGACCACGCCCACAACGATTGGATCGAGTGGACCGCCGAGGGTGGATTTCCGCTGGCAGCGGCGCTGCTCGTCATCGGCATCGCCAGCCTCGGGGCGGCGCGTCGGGTTCCGTGGTCGTGGGGCATCTTCGCCGTATTCGCTCACAGCGCGATCGATTTTCCGCTGCAGATACCCGCGATCGCCGCGCTGGTGTTCGCGATGCTGGGCGCGATGGCTGCCGAGGGGCGCGCAAGGTCCCGTCAGGCTTCCGCGACAACCGGATTGCGCAGCTCGCCCAACCCCTCGACCTTCACCACCACGTCGTCTCCGGGCCGCAGCCACCGCGGCGGGGTACGCGCGAATCCGACGCCGGAAGGCGTGCCGGTCGAGATCACATCGCCCGGCTCGAGCGTGAACACCGCCGAAAGATAAGCGATCAGATCGGGTAGGCGGAAGATCAGGTTGCGCGTGTTGGACTTCTGCAAGACCTCGCCGTTGATCGTGATCTGAATGTCGAGTGCGTGCGGGTCGGCGATCTCATCGGCGCTCACGATACTGGGCCCCATGGGACAAAATGTGTCGAACGTCTTACCCATCATCCACTGGGTCGTCGCCATCTGGTAGTCGCGCGCGCTGACGTCGTTGATATTGGTGTACCCGAACACGTGCTCCCGCCAGGCGTCCGGGGAAATGTGCCGCCCGCTCTTACCGATCACGACCCCAAACTCCGCCTCATAATCCGGCTTGGCCGACACCTTCGGCAGCACGATCGGCTGTCCCGCTCCGATCACCGCAGTCGCGTATTTCGAGAAGACGGTCGGCACCTTGGGGATCTCCATCTTGCTCTCTTCGGCGTGGTCGCGGTAGTTCAGCCCGATGCAGATGATCTTCGGGGGGCGCGGAACCGGCGCAAGCAGGCGCGCCGCGCTCAATGGGACGCTGCCCGGCGCCCCTGCGCCGCCTAGCCACGCGTCGATCCGCGCACGTGCTTCAGCGCCGCCGCGAATCACCGACAGGGTGTCGTCGACCCCCACTCCTTTCAGGCTCACGACCTCGTCGCCGCGCAATACGCCCGCCTCAGCCGCGCCATTCCGCTCAAACGTGACGAATCTCATGCGTTTCTGTCGAGTCTCCTCGAAGTGATGTATTGTAGCATTTTGCCCTTATGACGGACTTATTCTCACTCAAAGACAAAGTTGCGGTCGTGCTCGGCGGCACCAGCGGCATCGGGCAGGCGATCGCGCGCGGCTACGCGCAGGCGGGCGCCACCACCATTGCCAGCAGCCGCGATCAAGCCAAGGTCGACAGCATGGCCGACGAGCTCGAGCGGCTCGGATCGCGCACGCTCCGCATGACCAGCGACGTGCAGGATGCCGCCAGCCTCAACGCCCTCTGCAACGAAGTGGTCGACGTGTTCGGGCGCGTCGACATTCTGGTGGTGACTTCGGGCGCGCTCAAAAAGGCGCCGACCACTGATTTGACCGAAGACGACTTCACGCGCGTCGTCGACATTAACCTCACCGGCACGTTCCGCGCCAACCAGATTTTCGGCCGCCAGATGATCAAACAAGAGAAGGGCGTGATCGTCAACACCTGCTCGATGACCAGCTTCGTCAGCTTCAACGAGGTCGCCGCGTATGCCGCGTCGAAAGGCGGCGTCCTGATGCTGACGCGGAGCCTGGCCTGCGAGTGGGCGCCGTACAACGTGCGCGTCAACGCGATCGCGCCGGGTGTGTTTCGCACGCCGCTCAACACGAAAGCCCTCGACATCCCGGAGCGTTTTGCAGCCATCTCGGGGCGAACTCCGATGGGCCGCGTCGGCAAGGTGGAAGAACTGGTCGGCGCCGCTGTCTTCCTGGCGTCGGACGCCGCGTCGTTCGTGACCGGTGAAACACTCGTCGTGGACGGCGGGTTCCTGGCGAAGGGGATCTAGAAGTTCACGATCGACCCAAACGACAGCGGGTCCAGACTCGCGCCGCCCACCAGCGCCCCGTCGATCTCCGGCTGCGCCATCAGTCCTTTGATATTGTCCGGTTTCACGCTGCCGCCGTACAGAATGCGCACCGCTGCCGCCGCGTCCTGTCCGAACTTTGCGCGCACCTGTCCGCGAATCACGCGGTGCGCGTCCGCCGCGATCTCGGGCGTCGCCGTTCGGCCGGTGCCGATCGCCCACACGGGCTCGTACGCGATCACGATGCGCGCGAACTCGGCCGCGCTCAGCCCAGCGATCCCGCCGCGGAACTGCTCGGTCAACACCGCTTCGGTCCGTCCCGACTCGCGCTGTTCCAGCGTCTCGCCGACGCACACGATCGGCGTCAACCCGGCCTCGAGCGCCGCTTTGCTCCTGTCAAACACGCTCGCGTCGGTCTCGCCGAAGAACTGCCGCCGCTCGCTGTGTCCGGCAATCACATGCGAGCACCCCGCCGCCTTGATCATCGGCGCCGACACCTCGCCCGTGAACGCGCCTTCTTTCTTCCAATGCAGGTTCTGCGCGCCGATTCCGATGCGCGTGCCGCGCGCCGACTCGACCGCCGCCGCCAGGCTCGTAAACGGCGGGCAGATCACCACCTCGCAGTGCTCCGCGCCCTCGACCAGGCTGCGGAACTTCTCGAAAAACGCCGCCGTCTCCGCGGCGGTTTTGTACATCTTCCAATTTCCAGCCATTACCGGTTTTCTCATACGAGTTCGCGCAAAAAACTAGTCCCTTTCGTCAAATGGCAATCGAAATTCTCCGCGATGGTCTGCCCTTCATCCGACAGCGTCGCGCGCACACCCAGGTTCGCTCCCCGCCGCACTCGCGGTCCGAACGCCAGCAGCGGCACGTACTCGCGCGAATGGTCCGTCGACGGCGTGGTCGGATCGCAGCCGTGGTCAGCGGTCACCATCGCCAGATCACCATCACCCAGCCGCCGCTCGAACTCCAGCGTCCAGCGATCGAATTCCTCGAGAGCGGCCGCGTAGCCTTCCGTGTCGTTGCGATGCCCGTACACCGAATCGAAATCCACCAGGTTGACGTAAATCAGACCTTCGGGAACCCGATCCAACGCTTCGAGGGTCTTGGCCATTCCGTCCGCGTTACTTTTCGATTTAGCCTGGCTGCGGATGCCACGCCCGAGGAATACGTCGAATATTTTGCCGACGCTATGCACCGCCACGCCGGCTTCGCCAAGGTGATCGAGCAGCATCCCGGCCGGCGGCGGCACCGCGTAGTCGTGCCGGTTCGCGGTGCGCGCGAACGAGCCAGGCTTTCCTTCGAACGGCCGCGCGATCACACGCCCCACTTCATACGGTCCGCGCAGAATCTCCCGCGCGGTCTCGCAGATCTTGTACAGCTCCGGCACGGGAATCACCTCTTCGTGCGCCGCGATCTGAAAGACGCTGTCCGCCGACGTGTACACGATCGGCCGGCCCGTGCGCATGTGCTCCTCGCCCAAATCGCGGACAATCTCCGTGCCCGACGCCGCGCAATTGCCCAGCGTGCCCCGCCCGATCGCCCGCTCGAACGGCTGTATGATTTCCGGCGGAAATCCGCGTGGAAATAGCGGAAAAGGCTTGTCCAAATGAATGCCGGCCATCTCCCAATGCCCTGTGGTCGTATCCTTTCCGGGCGACGCGAGCGCGCACCGCCCAAACGCACCCTCGGGCGACTGCGCGGCCTCCAGCCCGGCCAGCGGTTTGATATTCCCTAATCCCAACCTGCATAAATTGGGCAACTTCATCGGCCGAACCTTCGCCAGGTTGCCCAGCGTGTCGCTCCCTAGGTCGCCGTAATCGGCCGCATCAGGCATTTCCCCGATCCCAACGCTGTCGAGCACGATCCAAATGACCCGGCGATACATCCCTCTGACTCTAACACGCCAGCCTTTGGGAGCCCTTCCGGGTTTGGTGGCCTCGACCGATGCCGTTTCGGGCTACGCCACCCTACATCGACACCGTGGAGCACCCTACAGACTCCGACTCTATAACCCCCGACTATTACCAAATCCGTTAAAGTACTACCGCACTTTGGCCGATAGTACGCTTTACTCTTGGAGGGAATCGACCCGTGTTGACACTCGATTGGAGAGTCCGAAGCATCGCGGGCATCGGCCTGGCGTTTTGCTTCACCATGCCGCTCGCGGCGCAACGTCTGCTGCCCAAGCAGCCTGTTCGCGCCGAGTTCAGAAGGGACGAAGACGCGCGAAAACTCCCGCCGCCCAGCCGCCTTTATTCGCTGCGCGCGCCTCGCGGCTTGCGCCTGGCCGCTCCGGATACGATCGAGCTCGCCCGTCTGTCGCTCAAGAGCGATCCACCGGTGATTGGGATTCATCGTGGCATCGACCGCGAATCGATGAGCGCCGGCGCTTGGGAATCGCTGCCGGACGGCCGGCGCCTGTGGCGCATGCTGGTGGGATCACCCGGCTCGGTCAGTCTTCGCGTACGCTTCGAGCAGTTTTCGATCGGCGCAGGAAAAGTGTGGATCCACGCCGAGAATGGCTCGCCTGACGATATCGACGGCCCTTACACGGACGACGGCGTCTTCGGCGACGGCCAGTTTTGGAGCGCCTCGATCCGGGGCGAAGTTTTGATTGTCGAGTACGAGCAGGCAGCCGATCGCGCCGGGGAATCCGCTCCACCGTTCCGGCTCACTAAGGTCTCGCATCAAGCCACTTCGCTTGAGGCGCGTGGCGCGACAGAACCCGCACCCCTCACTCTGGGCGCTCCGGCGCTCGGCTCGTCGCTGCCCATCACAGTGGGCCCGCTCGCCGGCGAGCCCGATCCCGCGGCCGCCTGCAACCTCGACGTCAACTGTTTCTCAGAGTGGACGGACTCCGCCAAAATGGTGGCGCATATTGTGTTCGAAGTCGACGGCGGGCAGGCCGTCTGCTCGGGCTCCCTCCTCGCGACGCGGAATAATAGCCTGAAGCCTTACTTCCTGACCGCCAACCACTGCATCGGAACGGAAACCGAGGCGCGCTCGGTCGAAGTCTTCTGGTCGTATCAGACATCCGGCTGCCGCGCCGCGCGGCCGGCTGATAAGGGTTCGGCAAAATCCGCGGTGGGCGCCAATCTGGTCGCGACCGTTGGCTTCGGCGACGGCGATGCCAGCCTGCTTCTGCTGCGCGACGTTCCGAGCGGCGTGCAGTTCGCCGGCTGGGACCCGGGCGATCCCGGGCTCGGTTCCCGTATGGTCGGTATCCACCACCCCAGAGGTTCTCACAAGCGCATCGCATTCGGCTTTCGTGGGCCGGACCTGAACGTCACCGTTGAAGGCAACGCCGCCGTTGGCGATCGCTTCTATATCGCCCTCGTGCGTCAGGGAGTCACCGAACCGGGCTCATCCGGATCGCCCGCGTTTTCATCGCCGGGTATCGTCATCGGAACCCTGAGCTTTGGCAGAGTGGCAGCCGATATCTGCGCAATCGATCCCGCCATCGACGGGTACGGCCGCTTCTCCACGTTCTATCCCGCGGCGCGTGCGTTCCTCGAGGACATTCCCGCGGTCAACCTGACAATCGCGCCTCGCACGATGGACTTCCGCGGCACAAACGGCTCGATCGACGGTACCGGCCGCCAGACCTTCACCGTCACGACGCAATCCCGCGGTGCGGTCCCGTTCAATGTTCGCTCCGACGCGAGTTGGATTCGCGTCTCCGCCGTCAATGGTTCCGCTTCTGCGGCGCAGCCCGGCTCGATCGAAGTCTCTGTCGATCCCAAGTATTTCAAATCCGACGGAACGTTCACCGGCACCGTTACGATTACCTCGGGTTCGGCGGCTCCGCAGTTCGTCACCGTGCGTGTCGACATGCGCTACAACCGCTCCGCCGTCGCGGCCTCGGTTACGCCGAGCCCGGTGGTCGAGCAGGCCGCCGACGCTGACGGAGCGCGGTGGTTCTTCGCGCTGCGACTGGAAGAGTCGGCAGGCGTCGCCACCCGGCTGACCAGCTTGAAGATTAATGGGGTGGATTACTCATCCCGGATTGTCGAATGGTTTGGAACTGACCGAATCGCGGCAGGTGGAAACATCCAGGCCAGGCTGAAGATGGCCAATCTCTTTGTCCCCTCCGAACAGTCGTTCGAGTTCGTGGGTGTGGACGATGGTAGCGGCCAGACGTGGTCGCGGACCATATCGGCACGCTTCCTCCCGAGACCGTGAACACTGCGAGCCGCCGCGACGAGTCCGGAACCGCGACTGTGAAGGAATGGTCTCTTACGGTCTGAACACGTTATCGAGTCCGCGACCCGCAAAGGGAGCGGCTCCAACAGGAGAAACTACTTTGACTACCCGATCCTTACTGACTGGTTCGTTGTTGTTCGCGCTCCTCCCCGCCGTTCATGCCAAGCAGTGGTGCAGCAACGGCGACATCATAGGCACATACGCCATGCTCGCCAGCGGCGCCATCATCCAGCCGGAAAAAACTCCGCTCACCGGCCCCTTCGCCCGTGTGGGGATCGTGGTCGCGGACGGCAACGGCAATATCTCGGCCAACAACACCGCCAGCTATAATGGCGCCCTATTCAGGGAGAGCTACTCGGGAACGTACACGGTGAACAGCGACTGCACCGTAACGTTTCAACTCCTGTTGCCGGAGCCGATCAAGCTCCCCGCCACCCTTGTCGGCATTTTATCGGAAGACTTCAAAGAAATCCGATTCCTGCTCTCGGCGCCCGCCGGCACCACCATCGGCGGAGTCCTACGCCGCCAGGACATCAAGTGGTGCACGGTCGCCGATCTGAACGGAACCTATCAGTTCGAGCTGTCCGGCACTTTCGTGCCGCCGTCGACGCAGACCGGAGGTTTCGCGCGCCTCGGGCGATTGGCCGGTCTGGGCAACGGGAACTTCGTGGTCAACAGCACGGCCAGCTACAACGGCGCCATCGTGAACGAAAATTTCACCGGCACCTACACCGTCACGCCGGATTGCCGCTTTGAAATGAAGTACACGGTGAAGGCGCCGCCGGGAGCTCCGGCCGGTACTCCGGCGGCCGCTCCGCCGGTCACGCTCGAAGGCACCTTCGCCGACAAGGGCAGGACGGCGAGCCTCATCGTAACCGATCCGGCAGGCGCCGTGATCACAGGCACGCTCAAGGTCCAGTAGCACAGCCACGGCCTCTCCCCGGGCAGGGTGGAAACCGCCTGCCCCACCCAGGGCTGGCGGCAATTGCTTCGGCAGGAAATTTGTATTCTGGTTCTGATGCTAGTTAGCGCTCGGACCCGCCGGTCCATAACTTATTGACGCTGAAAAATGGTCTTGACGATGGGGGTCCACCTTATCACGATCTAAAACTCCAGCCT
>JBOGMR010000038.1:0-8186 GCA_050746825.1 Bryobacteraceae bacterium
GTCAACGCCGTGTGCCCCGGCTACACCGACACCGACCTGGTGCAGGGCGGCATCGAGCACGTGATCGCCAAAACCGGCCGCACGCGCGAGCAGGCGCTCGCCGAACTAGCGGTCGTCCAGAATCGGATCGCCGCCAGCATCCCCGATCGCCTCGAGCTCAAAGCCCAAATCGTTCCCATCGGCGACCAAATCGCCGGCCGCCACAAGCAGGGTCTGTGGCTCCTGCTCGCCGCGGTGGGTTTTGTTCTACTCATCGGATGCGTGAACGTGGCGAATCTCCTGCTCGTCCGTAGTACGGTGCGCGCTCGCGAATTGGCTGTGCGTGCCTCACTCGGCGCTCGCCGCGGCCGCCTCTTCCGCCAGCAGCTCGCGGAAAGCCTTCTGCTCGCCGGCGCCGGAGGAACGCTCGGTATTGGCCTCGCAGCAATTTCACTGCGCGCCTTCCTTGCTTTCGTCCCGATCGATCTCCCGCGCATGGAAACGGTTCAGCTCGACGGGCGCGTCCTCGCCTTTGCCGGCATCCTCACCGCACTCGTCAGCATTCTTGCGGGCCTTCTGCCCGCGTGGCGAATCTCCCGGCTCGATCCGCAACACGCTCTCCGCGGCGGTGGCCGTACCGCCACCGACGCGTCATCCACCGGACGATGGCGCAATCTGCTCGTCGGCGTTGAAGTCGCGCTCAGCGCCGTCTGCCTCTTCATTGCCGGACTTCTGCTGCAGAGCTTCACGCGCATTCTCGGCGTCGCCCCGGGCTTTTCCGCGGACAACGTATTAACCGCGAAGATCGCCTTGATGGGCCCCGCATACGAAGACACGGAGCGCCGCACCGCGCTCCTTCGCGAAGCCCTGCAGAAAACCGCCGCGTTACCCCACGTGCTGGCCAGCGGCGTTGCCAATCTGATGCCGCTGGCAGCGGAGGGTAACGACAACCTGCTTCTGCCGGAGGGCAGCAACACGCCCATTAGCGAGCAAGCCCTCGCCGAACAGCGCTTCGTCAACCCACACTACTTTCGCGCGCTCGGCATCCCGCTTCTCTCCGGTCGCGTGTTCAGCGAATCCGATAAAGACCGCGCGCTCGCGGTCATCTCTCAGCGAACCGCCCACCGGCTTTGGCCCGGGCAGAATCCGCTCGGCAAACGGGTCCACATCATGGCTCCCTCTCGTTCGCTATGGGAAGTGGTGGGCGTCGTCGGCGAAGTGAGTGACGGCGCGCTCGACAAGACGCCAAACTACGCCATCTACGTCCCGTTCTGGCTGCGCAACCGGAACAGCATGGTCCTCGCCGTCCGCACTTCCGGCGATCCTCGCGCAGTCGCCGCTGATGTGCGCCGCGTCCTTCGTGATCTCGACCCCGAGCTCCCGCTCTCCGCGTTTGAAACGCTCGCGTCGCGAACCCAAGCGACCGTGGCGCCGCGCCGCTTCCAGCTCGCACTTGTCCTCGCCTTCGCGATCGCCGCGCTCCTGCTTGCCTCGCTCGGCATCTACGGCGTTGTCGCCTACTCCGCCAGTCTCCGCCGCGCGGAACTCGGAGTTCGCCTCGCGCTCGGTGCAACTCCAGGCGCCGTGCGCAGCCTCGTCGTCCGTCAGGGACTCACACCCGTAATCTGGGGCCTGGTCACCGGCGCTGCCGGCGGCGTCCTCGGCGGACGCCTCATTCGCGCGCTCCTGTTCGGCGTGCAACCGGGTGACGCCGCCACCATTGCAGTCGTCGCTGCCGTCCTCCTGACCGCCGCCGCCGCCGCGTGCTGGGTCCCTGCCACCCGCGCCGCCCGCCTCGACCCTCTCGCTGCTCTTCGCTGCGACTGATCAATTCGTCAGGGTGAAGTTCACCTCGATTTGCGTGATGACCTCGACCGGCACGTCGTTGAGAAGCGTGGGGTGATAGCGCCACCGCCGCACGGCGTCCATTGCGGCCTGGACCAGGAACGGGTGTCCAATGATCGAGCGAAGATTCTGGATAGCGCCATCCTTGCTGATGATAGCCTCCAGTCGCACTGTGCCTGAGATGCGAGCGGCGCGAGCATGCGGCGGGTAGGCCGGCTTGATCTGGTTGATCAGCTTTGCAGATTGGACGCCGGTGCTGACCGGGACGGGCTTCGGTGACGGCAGAGTGGCTGGTGTCTTTGCCGAAGCGGCGGGAGGTTTTGGACGGGGTGACGCAGGCGGCGGTGCGAGCGGTGGACCACCGATCAGATGGCCAGGAGGGCCGCTTCCAGCGAGGAGACCGGATTGATCGACTCCGCGAGCGTCGGACGCGTCGCTAAATACGCCTTCGTCGATCGTTGTCTGCGTTTGCAGCGGACGGTTAGTGACCGGGACAAACAGCGTACGGCGTGATGAGCGAACCGGCGCCCGCGTTGCACTGGACGATTGGGTTACTGGTGTCTTGGCGACGGATACGAATGGCAAACCGCCGCCGAGTCGCGACAGCCGGCTGGGGATCCCGTCGGTGTGCATCAGGGTCAGGAGTACGATCGCCGCCAGAACCATGGACTGTAGAGCTGCCGACGCCATAAAAGTCCATGGACGGCGCGTTGGGGCATAGGTGTTGACAAACGTCTGCTCGAACACTTCGGATCCTCCTTACGACTCGTCGGATCCGGCCGGATCTTGATGGATTAGACACGGACTTGCGGAAAATAGTTCCGGGGCGGAACTCAATCACAGGGTCGCGTCATGTGATACGGAGGAGCTTGCGGTGTTCTGCGGATTCGCGGGCGGTCAGCACGATTTCGCTGACGCGATAGATGTCCGCCAGGCTCAGGCCCGCGGGCTTTCCATGGTAAACGGAATCGAGGAAGTCGAGGAACAAGGACCGGGTGGGCGGCAGGCCGGCGATCTTGTGCGGCTTGTCGGTCGCAGTGATCAGCGTCACGCCGGTATGATCCTGGAATTCGACGACGCCCTTGGTACCGGCAACGCGCAGTCGATCATCTCCGTGCGACGTCGCACCCGCCGGGCGCAGGTAGTCCATGCGCAGCAATCCGACGCCGCCGTTGTCGAGACGAAAGAGGCTGCCGGTGACATTTTCCATCTCGCCGTAGTCGGGGAAGCCGATGTGCTTCTGGAAGGACATCGTCTCGACAAACTCGCGACCGCTGATGAATCGCATCAGGTCCACCATGTGAATGCCGATATACGGAATGCTGCCGCCGAATGTGGCGCGGCGCATCATCCACGAGGCGCGTGCGCCAAGCTGGTAAGACTTCTGCGCGTCGATCTGGGCGACCTCACCGATGCGGCCCGACTCGACGATCTGCTTCATCGCCAGGTACGGCCCGGCGAAGCGCATCGGCAGCAGCATGGTGAGTTTAACTCCATTGTTCGCGACGGCACGCTTGACACGCTCGAGATCCGCGCGCTCGATCGCCAGTGGCTTCTCCGCGACGATGTGCATCTTCTTCGAGGCGCAGGCGACGATGCGCTCGGCCCGTTCACTGTTCGGTCCGAGAATGCCCGCCACGTCGAGCTTTTCGGTGGCGATCATTTCGCGCCAGTCGCGGTATCGGCGCACTGACGGCGCCAGGCGGGCCATGGCCTTCTCCTCAGGATCCGCGGCGGCCACCAGTTCGCAATCCGGAAGACTGCGGAGGTGGCGCAGGATTTCGCCGCTATGCCCCTCGAGGCCGACCAGTCCTATCCGCACTTTTTTTGGCAGCGAGAGCGGTGTGAGCGCCGCTGCCTGAAAAAATGAACGCCGGTCAAGTGTATGGTGCATGCTGCAATTCTTGCATAGAAAAGGCGGCGGTGACGACCGCAGCAGCGCTGGCACTGGCCTAGAGCTTCAACCCCTTCAAATACTCCCGAAACGCATCCCCAAGATCCTTCCGCCGCAACGCAAACTCCACCGTCGCCGTGAGAAAGCCGATCTTACTCCCCGCATCGTACCGCGACCCCTCGAACCGCAGCGCGTACACGTCCGACCTCGACAGCATGTGCTTGATCGCGTCCGTTAACTGAATCTCGCCGCCCGACCCCGGTTGAATCGCCGCGATCGAATCAAAGATCCCAGGCGTCAGCACATAACGCCCGATGATCGCCAGATTCGACGGCGCTGATCCCGGCTTCGGTTTCTCCACCAGATCCCGCACCCGAAACAGCCGGTCGACTGTACCGTTGTGAGGTACCGACTCGGCGGCCACCACACCATAAGACGAGATACTCTCATCCGGCACTTCCATCAACGCGATCACCGGCGCTTCGAACCGCTCGTACACATCGAGCAACTGCCGCAGGCACGGAACCTTCGCGTCGATGACATCGTCGGAAAGTACAACCGCGAATGCCTCGTTCCCCAGCAACTCGCGCGCGCACAGCACCGCGTGCCCCAGACCGAGCGCCTCTTTCTGCCGCACGTAGCAGACATTGATCAGATCCGACACTTCGCGTACTGTCTCGAGCAGCTTGGTCTTGCCGCGCGATTCGAGCAGCTTCTCCAGCTCGAAGCTCACGTCGAAGTGGTCCTCGATCGCCGTCTTGCCGCGCCCGGTGACGATGATCATGTCCTGGATGCCGGACTTCACCGCTTCTTCAACGCCGTATTGAATCAGCGGCTTGTCAACCAGCGGGAGCATCTCCTTCGGCTGAGCTTTGGTGGCGGGGAGAAAGCGGGTACCGAGCCCCGCGGCAGGAAACACGGCCTTGCGAACTTTGGCAGGCATTCTCATTCAGTGTAGCCCGAGCCCGTCGCGCAACCGTGGTCGGGGGCGGTCCTTCCGAGCGGCCCCGCTGTTGATATACTCCACCAAGGTCTCTCTTAGGAGGTTTCCCATGTCTCGCATCTCTGCTCGCGCTGTGTCTCTCTGCGCTCTGATGCTTTTTTCCATCTCAGCGCCCGTTGCGAACGCTCAGGTTCTCTACGGCTCCCTAACCGGAAACATCACCGATCCCTCGGGCGCGGCGGTACCCACCGTGAAGGTCGAGGCGCTCAACACCGCCACCGGCATCTCCCGTACCGCCACCTCCGACGACGCCGGTTCCTATTCCTTCAACGATCTCCAGCCCGGCGTCTATAAGATCACTTTCTCCGCCCCATCGTTCCGTACGGTCGTCCAGGAGAACGTCCAGATCGTCGCCAACAATCTCCGCCGTGTGGATCCTCAACTGGCGGTCGCGCAGGTCAGTGAGACAATCACCGTTTCCGGATCCGCCCTCGCGCTCCAAACCGATCGATCCGACATCAACCATCAGATTCCCGCGACGCAGATCTCGAACCTGCCGTTCACCGGCAACGCGGGCCGCAACTGGCAGGCTCTCTACAAAATCGTGCCCGGATTCTCGCCCCCCGCCGAGCTTCACTCCGACGCCGGCAATCCCCAGCGCGCCCTCGGCACGAACGTCAACGGCTCGTCCTACTCCAACAACAACACTCGCCTCGACGGCGCCACCGTCTCCTATCCGTGGCTGCCACACATCGTCGCCTACGTCCCGCCGACCGATGCCGTTGAAACCGTCAACATTGTTTCCAACTCCTTCGATGCCGAGCAAGGCATGGCGGGTGGGTCGGCGATCAACGTCGCCATCAAATCGGGCGCCAACGACTACCACGGCAGCCTGCACTGGTTCCACACCAACGCCGCCCTGCGCGCGCGCAACTTTTTCAACGTCACCAGCGGCATTCCCAAGAACATTCTGAATCAAGGCGGCTACACCGTCGGCGGGCCCATCAAAAAGAACAAGCTGTTCTTCTTCACCGATTGGGAGAAGACCGTGCGCCGCGAATTCCGCTCGGCTTTCCGTACCGTTCCCACCGAGGGATTGAGGCGCGGCGATTTCTCTTTCCTCCCGGCTCCTGTCATTTACGACCCGCTCACCGGCAGCGCCGACGGCGCCGCTCGCACGCTCTTCCCCGGCCAACAGATTCCCGCCAATCGCTTCGATCCCGCGTCAGTCAAGATGAACGCGCTCATCCCCGCGCCGAATCTCAGCACCGTGCCCGGCCCGAACAACTACAGCGCCGTGGGTAGCTACCAGTTCAATCGCGACAACTTCGACTTCAAAGTGAACTACAACCCCACCGGCAGGTCCTCGCTGTTTGCGCGCTACAGCTATTCACCCGCCGCCATTTTCGATCCGCCTTCTCTCGGCCCGGCCGGCGGCGACGCCCTAGCCGGCGGCCAGCCCGGCAACGCCCCCAGCCGGATTCAATCGGCATCCGCCGGCGGCACCTACACCATCACGCCTCGCTTGCTCGCCGACGCCACCATCGGCTTCACGCGCCAACGCCTCGGCGCGCAGAACGTCGACATCAATCGCAACTACGGCTTGGACGACTTGCAAATCCCCGGCACCAACGGCGCCGATCGTCTGCAAGGCGGCTATCCGCGCTTCAACATTTCGAATTTTTCCGCTGTCGGCAATCCCAACGTCTCGAACCCGTTCCTGTTCCGCGACAATCAATACGTTGTCAACGCCAACGTGAGCTACGTCCGCGGCGTGCATAATTTCCGTTTCGGCGGCGAGTACACCTACTACACGATCAACCATTTCCAGCCCCAGGCGGCTTTCGGACCGCGCGGCGGATTCAACCTCACGGGCGGCGTGACTTCCCTTCGCGGCGGCGCTTCTCCGAGCCAATACAACGGATATGCCGACTTCCTGCTGGGGCTGCCCAACGCCATGGGCAAGGACGTGCAATACATCAATCCCGCGGCGGTCCGCATGCCGGGTTGGGGCTTCTACCTCCGCGATCAGTGGCAGGTCTCGCGCAAGCTCACTCTCAACTACGGCTCGCGCTTCGAGCGTTACCCCTTCGCCAAACGCGACCACCGCGGCGGCGAGCGCTACGATCCCAACACCGACCTGGTGCTGATCGGTGGCGTCGGCGGCACACCCACCGACACTGGCGTCAAGGTACCTGTCCTGCAAGTCGCGCCTCGCTTCGGCATCGCGTACCGCATGACTGAGAAGACCGTGTTCCGCGCCGGCTACGGCATCTCCATCGATCCGGATACTTTCCGCTACATGCGGGATTCTTATCCGGCCACCGTTTCTTCGCAGTTCAACGCTCCCAGCGCGCTGCAGGCCGCCGGATCTTTCCGTACGGGAATCCCCGCTGTCGTCGTGCCCGATCTCAATCAGGGTTCCATCCGAATTCCGTCAACTGTCGGCACCGTCACTTGGCCCGAGGAGTATCGCCGCGGTTATTTCCAGAGCTTCAACGTCACGATCGAGCGCGCCCTCGGCGCGGGCTTCAACCTCACCAGCGCCTACGTGGCGACGCGCGCGATCCGCCAGACCGCTCGCCACAACATCAACCACGGTTTCCCTGGTCGCGGCACCAATGGCCGCGTTCTCGCTCAGAAGTGGGGCCGCACCGCCGATGTCACCATGTACAGGCCGTTCAACACGTCGAACTACAACGGCTTTCAGAATCAGATTCGCCGTCAGTTTGCGGGCGGCGGCATGTTCGGCCTGTCCTACACCTGGTCGAAGTCGCTCTCCTTCGCCGACAACAATGACTCCGGCCTCACCTGGAACATCCCCGACATGTGGGACCGGAACCGCGCGCCCGCCGGTTTCGATCGAACGCACAACCTGCAGATCTATGGCGTCTACACTCTCCCCTTCGGCCGAGGTCAGAAATACGCCACCAAGGGGGTCGCCAGCCACATCATTGGAAGCTGGCAGCTCAATGGCATCTTTAGCCGCCTAACCGGCACTCCATTCACTGTCGGGACCGCCGGCACCAGCCTGGACTCACCGGGCAGCACACAGACGGCCGACCAGGTGAAACCCGAAGTCGCGATCCTCGGCGGCATCGGCCGTGGGAATTCCTACTTCGACCCCTACGCTTTCGTGCCGGTCACTGCCGTCCGTTTCGGCAACTCCGGCCGCAACATTCTGCGCGGCCCTGGCCTGACGAATCTCGATGCCAGCATCTTCCGCGACTTCCCGATCACCGAACGCTGGAAGCTTCAATTCCGCGCCGAGGCGTTCAACGTCTCCAACACGCCGGCCTTCAACAACCCCGGCGCCACCGCCTCGGGAGCCACGCGCAACGCCGCCGGCGAAATCACCAACCTCGGCGGCTACACCGAAATCGTCGGCGCCGCCGCCACCGAACGCCAGTTCCGCTTCGCGCTGAAGCTGATGTTCTAAATCATCCGCCGTGGCGCGGGAGTCGTGCCTGTCACGCCGAGATTTGTCCCGGCGCTTCGTGCTGTGACTGAACCTCGCCTATATAC
>JBOGMR010000039.1:0-5012 GCA_050746825.1 Bryobacteraceae bacterium
CCTCGGACCGATCCGCCGTGCGACCACTCTTATGTCGCGCACCTCTTGCCGGATGTTCTTACGGGATGACGAGCCGCTCCGCCGGCGATCCTCCGCTTAGGTGTTCCAAAGTCAGGGCGGCGGCCACGACCCACGGTACAATCGAACAATGTCCCTGGTAGTGGTCGGGTCGGTCGCCTACGATGGCGTTGAAACCCCGCACGGAAAAGTGGAGCGTATGCTCGGCGGGGCGTGCACGTACATCGCCCTGGCGGCAAGTTACTTCACGCAGGTAAATATTGTGGCCGTGGTCGGAGAGGATTTCGCCGATGAAGACCGCGAGCTGCTCGCGGGCCGCGAGATCGACCTGGCGGGTCTGGAACAAGTTTCTGGCAAAACGTTTTTTTGGGCCGGCGTCTACTCATCCGATATGAACGACCGCACTACGCTGCGGACGGATTTGAACGTATTCGCGAATTTCCAGCCGAAGCTTCCCGAGCACTACCGAACCCAGCCGTACCTGCTGTTGGGCAACATTCAGCCAACGCTGCAAAAGGACGTCCGGGGTCAGATGAATGGCTTGCGCCTCACGGGCGGCGACACGATGAATTATTGGATCAGCGATCACCTGGAAGCCTTGCTCGATACGATTCGCGACTGGGACTTTCTGCTGGTGAATGACAGCGAAGCGCGCATGCTCTCCGGCGAGTACAACCTGCGGCGGGCTGCGGCGAAAATCATGGCGATGGGGCCGCAGACGCTGGTGGTGAAGCGCGGCGAACATGGTGCGATCCTGTTTCATTCGAAGGGGCATTTCATGGTTCCCGGTTATCTTCTGGAAGAGGTCTTCGATCCTACCGGGGCCGGAGACTGCTTCGCCGGCGGTTTCATCGGGTACCTGGCAGGGCGCGGCGTGGACGCTACCAACGGCAGCCTCCCCGAAGCCGATCTGCGGCGCGCGATGATCTACGGCTCGGTCATGGGAAGTTTTTGCTGTGAGCAGTTCGGCGTGGACCGCTTCCGGACGCTGACGCGCCAAGACATCGAAGGCCGGTACGCGGAGTTCAAAAACTGCACAGAGTTCTGAAGAAGCGAGAAAGGGGGGCGGGCCCGTGGCCCGCGGACCGGCCCCCGGCCCGTCCCTCCTGCCTGCGTCGCGGTGGCGCTTTACTTGCCACACTTGCGGTCTTGTTGCTTGCTGCCTTACTCAGCGCCGGCGCAATCTGGTTCGTCCTCGATCGAAGCTACATCCTCTACTACGGCGACGCACAGGCTCACGTAAATACAGCCCGCCGCATCGTGGACTCGCGCACGCCCGGCTTCGACCAGCTCGGTACGGTGTGGCTGCCACTGCCTCATCTCCTCATGCTTCCGCTGGTGGCGCGCGATGACCTGTGGCGGAATGGCCTTGCGGGATCGATTCCTTCCGGAGTTTTTTTTGTAGTGGGCGTCGCATTATTGTTCGCGGCGGTGCGCCGGACGCTCGGGTCGGCCAGCGCGGGCGCCGCCACCGCAGCCGCCTTCGCCCTCAATCCGAACGTCCTCTACCTCCAGTCGATCCCGATGACGGAGTCGATATTTTTCGGATGCCTGGCAGGCGTGTTGTATTTCAGCGTGCTGTTCGGAGAATCGCAGTCGCTCTGGAGCGTGGCAGCGGCCGGAGTCGCGGCCGCGGCTGCCACGCTGACGCGGTACGACGGTTGGTTCCTGTTGCCGTTTGCGGCGCTCTATTTTTTGTTCGCGGCGAAGCGGCGGCGCCTCGTGGCGGCGTTACTCTTCTCGATCGTCGCGGTGCTGGGACCGGCGGCGTGGCTCGCGCACAATTGGTATTACTCCGGTGACGCGCTCGACTTCTTCCGCGGACCCTACTCGGCGAAGGCAATCCAGGGTGTAGCGCGGTATCCGGGTTGGGGTGACTGGCGCCTTGCGTGGGATCACTTCCGCGCGGCCGCCTGGTTATGCGCGGGAACGCCGCTGGTGTGGATCGGATGTGCCGGCGTGGCTGGGGCAATCCTGAAGAAGTCGTTCTGGCCGGTCTTGTTGCTGGCCATGCCGCCGGCATTTTACGTTTGGAACCTGCACTCAGGAGATTCGCCGATCTACGCACCCCACCTCAAGCCGTTCAGCTACTACAACACGCGCTATGGCACTGCGCTGCTGCCTCTTCTCGCGCTTGGCGTGGGAGGCCTGGTGGCGTGGATTCCTTCCCGCTGGCGCGCTGCGGGAGCTGCGCTGGCCGTGCTCGCGGTCGTGGCGCCGTGGCTGCTCAATCCGGCGCCCGAGGAGTGGATCACCTGGAAGGAATCGCAGGTCAATTCCGGCGCCCGGCGCGCGTGGACAGCAGAAGGAGCCCGGTTCCTCCAGGAAAACTACCGGCCTGGCTCCGGAATCTTCACCACCTTCGGCGACGTTACGGGAATCTACGCCGCCGCAGGAATCCCTTTGCGCGAAACGCTCACTTGGGACAACTGGCCGCACTGGCCCTCCGCTGTGGCGCGTCCCGAGCTATTCCTGCGCGAAGAGTGGGCGGTGGCGATCGCCGGAGACAAAGTGCAGACCACCGCGACGCGATCGACCATTCTCGCCATCCGGCGCGCGCCCGGCGCCGGCGCGATGCGATATCGGTTGGTCCGCCTGATCGCCGTGAAGGGCGCACCAGTGGTGGAAATCTATAAAGGACAACTCGAAGGGACTAGAATATTGGAGAATGCGAATTCCGTTTACGAAGGCCCACGGGGCGCTCAATGATTTTCTGCTCACGTGGGCCCACGGTGCGGCGCCGTCGGGTTACACGGAAATTGCACGCGCCATTTGCGACCGCCATGCGGGCATCGGCGCCGACGGATGGATGCTGGTCGGCCCCCCGAGCGCGGACCGCCGCATCCACGGTGCCACCCGGCTGTTCAATTCCGATGGCAGTGAAGCCGAGATTTCGGGCAATGGCACACGCTGCGCGGCGGCATTCCTCGTGGATGCGGGATTGGCGCACGACAGCGTCTCCATCCGCACCGGCGCCGGCGTCAAAGAGCTGCGTTTGATCGAGCGGAGCGGCGATCGCTACCTGTTCGAGATGAACATGGGACGGCCTTCGTTTCCCGAGCCGGCGCCGGTCACGCTGGATGTGATCGGGCTGCAGCTTACGGCCACGATTGTGGACGTAGGCAATCCGCAGTGCGCCGTGCACGTGGACGCGTTCGACTTCGACTGGCGCGGCGCGGGTGCTGCCGTCGCGCACCACGCGCGATTTCCGAATCGCACCAACGTCTCGTTTGTGCGGCGCGCCGATGGGAATACGATTGACGTCCGGTTCTGGGAGCGCGGGGCGGGGGAGACGATGAGTTCGGGAACGGGGTCGACCGGAGCCGCTGCGGTCGCGATGCGACTGGGTTGGGTCACTGGGCCTGTTACAGTCCGGACGCCGGCCGGCTCGCTGAATTTGAGAATAGAAAACGATGAGATTTTTCTGACCGGCCCCGCACAAATAGTAGGCGTCGGAGAGTTCTATCTGTGACCGCTCCCGGACGGTCGCGGCTCGGAAGAGTGGGTTGTCGAGCCGCGCGCGTGAGCAAGCGGTCGCCGTATGGTAAGGGAGGAACGTTTTGAAAGAGCAGCTTAAGCAAAAGATCGTTAACCGGCAGGCGCGCGTGGGGATCGTGGGCTTGGGTTATGTCGGCCTCCCGCTCGCGGTCGAGTACGCGAAGGCGGGTTTCAACGTCACAGGAATCGACTTGAGCCGAGCCAAGGTCGAGCAGGTCAACGCCGGTCGCTCTTATATAGGCGACATTTCGAGCGAAGTCTTGGAACCGCTCGTGCGGGAGGGAAAGCTTCGGGCAACCAGCGATTTCTCGGCGGTCTCCGAACTCGACACAGTGAACATTTGCGTCCCCACTCCTCTACGCAAAACCAAGGATCCCGACATGAGCTACATCGTGTCGGCCTGCCAGGAGATTGCGAAGTATTTTCACCCGGGCATGCTGGTGATCCTCGAATCGACGACCTATCCGGGCACGACATATGAACTGGTGTTGCCGATGCTCGAGCGCGACGACATCAAAGTAGGGCGGGATTTTTTCCTCTGTTTTTCGCCGGAGCGCGTCGATCCCGGCAACCCGAAATTTCAGACTGCCAACATTCCGAAAGTGGTGGGCGGGACGACGGCGGCGTGCACGGAAGTCGGCAGTTTGTTCTACAGCCAGGCCCTGCAGTCCGTGGTGCCGGTCAGCTCGACGCAGGTGGCGGAGATGGTCAAACTGCTCGAGAACACGTTCCGCATGATCAACATCGGTCTGGCCAACGAGATGGCACTGATGTGCGACCGCATGGGGATCAATGTCTGGGAGGTGATCGAAGCGGCTGCTACGAAGCCCTTCGGCTTCATGCCGTTTTATCCGGGACCGGGCCTCGGCGGGCACTGCATCCCGATCGATCCGTTTTATCTTTCCTGGAAAACCAAGCAGGCGGGCATTGAAGCGCGGTTCATCGAACTGGCCGGGTACATCAACGGGCAGATGCCGCACTTCGTAGCCGACAAAGTGCAAAACGCGCTGAACGACCATGGCAAGCCAGTGAAAGGCTCGCACATCCATATCCTCGGCGTGGCGTACAAGCGGGACATCGACGACGTGCGCGAATCGCCCGCCCTCGACATCATTCACCTGCTGGTGAAGCGAGGCGCGAAGATGTCGTACAGCGATCCGCACGTGCCCCACCTCAAGCTTGACGGGCTGGACCTGTGCTCGGACGATGCGGCTGCCGCGAAGGCGGATTGCGTTGTGATCGTGACGGACCACGCCGGCGTCGACTACCGGGCCATGACGGAGCGGGCCAGGCTGGTGGTGGATACGCGCAATGCCCTTAAGGGCGTAACCGCGGCGAACGTGGTCAGATTGTAAGGCGGAAACCGTCGCGTTGGAGTGGATCAGTCAGAAGTCGGCGCTGGAGTCGGTGCTGCCGTGCACTTCGAGCCACTGGAGGAGGCACCGGATGCTTGCGGTTGCGAGCGCCATGCAAGTGTCCGCGGCGCCGTAGTAGAG
>JBOGMR010000040.1:0-4441 GCA_050746825.1 Bryobacteraceae bacterium
GTCTCCGCCGTAACGTCCTCGATCCCAAAATTGACGAACTCCTCCACCTGCTCGGCCTATGGGAGGACCGCCATTCGCTTCTCGCGTCCTACTCGAAGGGAATGCGCCAAAGGATTCTGCTCTCCTCTGCCCTCTTTCACGGCCCCGAACTGCAATCCAGCCGGGCCAGCTTCCACGATTCCGGGAAGCGAGAGTCATCGGAGTGAGTGCTGACGTTGTCTCCAGAGCCATGGACGGTGGCCCGCGGCCTTCGATACATTTCCCCGACATGCTGCGGTTAGCTGGATCGAACTGCCCGCGGGCGGTGGGGCGCCGCAATGAAGTCTCCACCGCAACCTCTGAAGCGGTGCGCTTAGCGAACCGGATAAGATGGTCAGTTCCGCCATGCGCTTCCTCATCTTTATTCTGTGCGCGAACACCCTGTTCGCTCAAACCGCTTACGACCTGCTCCTCAAGGGCGGCCACGTCATTGATCCCAAAAACAAGATCAGCGCGGTGCGCGACGTCGCTATACGAGATGGCCTGATCGCGGCTGTGGCAAGCGATCTTCCGGCGACGCAGGCGCGCAAGGTGGTGAATGTCGCTGGTCTCTACGTCACACCTGGCCTCATCGATCTGCATGCACATGTCTTCGCCGGCTCCGGCGGCATCGGGCTCGCGGGAGGCCACACCAGCATCTTTCCCGATGACTTCGCGCTGCGCGTGGGAGTCACCACGGTCGTCGACGCCGGCTCGTCCGGCCGCCGCAATTTTGCGCAGTTCAAGAAGACCGTGATCGATCGCGCGCGCACGCGTGTGCTGGTCTTTCTGAACATCGGTGGAGCCGGCATGCCGGGTGACGCCCAGGAGCAAGACGTGAACGACATGGACGCCAAGGCCGCGGCCGGCCTCGCGATCGCCAACCGCGACACCATTGTGGGCATCAAAGTCGCGCATTATCGGGGGCCCGACTGGACGCCGGTCGAGCGCGGCGTCGAAGCAGGCGCCCTCGCCAACATTCCGGTGATGATCGATTTCGGCGAGTTTCGCCCGGAGCGTCCCTTTCAGGAGCTTGTCTTGAAGAAGCTCCGGCCGGGCGATATCTACACTCACGCTTTCTACGTGCCGGTGCCGATGCTGGACGACAAAGGCCGCCTGCTGCCCTATCTGCTGGAAGCGCGCAAGCGCGGCGTTCTGTTCGACGTCGGCCACGGCGGCGCCGCTTTCGAATTTCGGCAGGCTGTTCCGGCCGTCAAGCAGGGGTTTCCGCCCGACTCCATCTCCACCGACGTACACTCGGGCAGCCTCAACTCGGGCATGAAAGACCAGCTCAACGTTATGTCCAAATTCCTGAACATGGGGATGTCCATTGACGACGTAGTGGTTCGCTGCACCTGGAATCCGGCGCGCATCATTCACCGTGAACAGATCGGCCATCTCTCAACCGGCGCCCTCGCGGATCTTGCCGTGCTGCGAATGGAGAAGGGCCGGTTCGCCTTCGTCGACTCGTGGGGCGCTCGCATGGACGGCACGCAGCGTCTGGTAGGCGAACTCACAATAGCCTCCGGCCGCGTTGTGTACGATCTGAATGGACGCACGCGCGAGCGGTGGGACAGGCTCGGCAATTACCAGCCCCAGGGTGAGCCGTTCTGGGATGGCACCCGAGGGTCGGCCCGCCCGCGGGCTTTGACTCCTTCCAGGTGAGTTTCGTTGGGGCTGCATCCCACCGCACCGTGCGCCTGTGATATACATAGCGCATCTTCGTTCAGGGAAAGCGGATACTTATGACCAAACTTCTGTTGTTCACCCTCATCGCTGCTGGAAGCCTCCTTGCTCAGTTGAATCGCGGAACGATTACAGGAAACGTCACCGACGCCAGTGGCTCGGCGATCCCCAGCGTGAAGGTCACAGCCACCAGCGCCGGCACTGGGCAGGCCACTGTGACAACAGCCAATGAGTTCGGTCAATACAGCCTTCCGAATCTGGTCACCGGGACCTACACGCTCACGTACGAAGCGGCGAACTTCAAGAAATCAGTGCGCGAACGCGTGGAACTCGGCGTCACGCAAGTGCTCCGCATCGACATCCCGCTCGAACTTGGTTCGGTCATCGAGGTCGTTTCGGTCACCAGCTCTTTGCCGAAGCTGCAGACCGACTCGCCCGAAGTCGGCACCAGCCTGGACAACAAGCAACTGCTCGAGCTGCCGCTGACCTTCTCTGGCGCGCGCCTCGCCGAGACCTTCGCCTACAAAGTCACGCCCGGCGTCAGCAGCAATACCTGGACCTCCAACATCAACGGCAGCACGGCATTTTCGAAGGAAAGCCTGCTCGATGGCGCGACGGTCACCACCTATCTCTCCGGGCACTTCGGCGAGTCATCGGTTTCCGTCGAGGCGCTGCAGGAGTTTCGCATTCAGACCAGCGGCATGAGCGCCGAGTTCGGACGCGCGCAAAGCGGCGTTTTCAACTACGTAATGAAGTCCGGGCAGAACCAGATCCACGGTTCGGTCTACGGCGCTCTGCGCAACGAGGCATTCAACGCCAACACCTTCGCCAACAAGTTTCGCGGCCAGCCTCGCGGCCGGGACCGCCGGCAGAATTTCGCATTCAGCTTCGGCGGGCCCGTGGTCATTCCGAAAATCTTCAACGGGCATAACAAAACCTTCTTCTATGCCACCTATGAAAAGTACCGCGAGCGCTTGACCGGCTTTGCCGCACCGAACACCACGGCGCCGCAGCCGGAATGGCTGGACGGCAACATGTCGCGTCTGCTGCAGACGGTCATCCCGGGGACAACCGATGCGCTCGACCGCCAGGTGGTTCGTGGCGCGATCTACGATCCCAACACGTTCCGCCAGCTCCCGAATGGCCGCTGGATCGGCGACATATTCCCGAACAACACGATTCCCGTGAGCCGGTTCTCGCAGGTATCCCGTAACGTGCTGGCCATGGTGAAGAACGGGTACCTGCCGGTCGTCAAGAACCCCGACGGCGCCATTCCTCTGGTCAATAACGCCGTTCGGCCGTCGGCAGGGACTCCGGAGTTCGATCAGAATCAGTTCTCGTCGAAAGGCGACCAGATGCTCAGCAGCACTATGCGGCTCAGCGGCTCGTATTCGTTCACCAACCGTCCGCGCCTGCTGCTCGATCAGACGCGGCTGTGGAATCCCGCCGACCCAATGGGCGGCCCGCTCACCAGCGCGCGCCAGCAGATAATCAAGTCGCAGCTCGCGCGGGTCGCGCACGACTGGAACGTGAGTCCAGCCATCCTCAACAACTTCACCGTCTATTACAACCGCATGGCCAACCCGAATCAGGGTGCATTTAGAAACATCGACGGCGCCAAGGAACTGGGCATCCGGAATCTATCCACGTTCGGCTATCCCAACATCAACTGGGGCGGCGGGCCATTCGTGGGACTGACCAACATCGGCGATCCCCAGAACGACTTCCAGGTCTACATGGGTTTCGGCCTGCTCAACACCACGAGCTTCTCGCGCGGCAAGCATTTCTTTAAAGCCGGCATCGACGTTCGCCACAACCATCTGAATACCCGTCCGACGCACGGCGGCAGTTTCAACTTCAACGCGCGTAGTACGGCAATTCCAAACGAAGCGATCAGCGGGACGCAGACCGGGTACGCTTTTGCCAGCTTCCTGCTCGGCATTGTCGACAGCGGCTCGCTCTCCGATCCGGTCGGCCTCGGCGGGCGGCGCGAGTACCTCGGGCTGTTCTTCCAGGATGACTGGAAGGTGACTTCCCGGCTCACGCTCAATCTGGGACTGCGCTGGGAATATCAGCCGCCGTTCATGGAAGTGGCCGACAGGGTGTCGAGTTGGAGAGCCGGCGTTCGCGATCCTCTTTCGGGACGCAATGGCGCCTACCAGTTTGCCGGTAACTGCTCGGGCTGCACGGGCGGGCGTTATTTCGGCAGCAACTCACTTCGCGATTTCGGTCCTCGCATTGGCTTCGCCTGGCTGGCCGGCGAGAAGTGGACTTTCCGGGGGTCGTACGGAATCATGTACGAAGGCGATCTGTTCAATGGTTTCAGCGGCACACCGCTGGGTAAATCATCCAGCGTGCAGGTCGGGGGCACATGGAACCTGAATGCCGACGCGGTCAATCCATGGGCCGGCATCTTCAACTGGGATACCGGCGTGCCGGCGAACCGTTTTGTGCCTCCTTCCTACGACGTAAGCTGGGGCAATAATAACCGTCCCGGCATGATCGATCCGAATTACGGGCGCACTGCGTACACGCAGATGTGGAACCTGAACATGCAGCGCCAGCTTGCTACGCGACTGGTGCTTGACATCGGCTACGTCGCCAACAAGGCAACCGGCATCCGGGCCGGCGAGCTCGGGATTCTGAATCAGATCGATCCTTCGCTGCTGCAGAGCTTCGGGCGGAACCTGCTCAACCAGGTGCGCAATCCTGCCGAGGCCGCGGCCAACGGCATCGC
>JBOGMR010000041.1:0-4370 GCA_050746825.1 Bryobacteraceae bacterium
GCCGCAAGCACTGCCACCAGCAGGAACAGCCAGCTCAGCACATGAGGCCGCGCCAGCCAGTGAATGTGCGTAGTGGAAAGCATGAGCGGCGCGAGCGCGCACGCCACAAGAAAATCGGCGCCCGCCATCCATTGCAGCTTGAACCAAAGCCAGGTGCTCGCGGCAATCGCGCAGGCGAACAGCGCGGCAACGCCCGGAAGGCCCGCCAGCCCGTGCACCGCACCCATGAGCGCGTCGGCGCCCCATTCCCAGGCGAACCACGGTTCGCCACCTCGAGTGAACGAGTAGGGATCGGTTCGTGGAAGGACGCCGGTCGCCAGCATGGATTCTCCGGTGCGGATATGCCAACCCGAGTCGGAATCTCGAAACAGCTTCCGGTTTCCTTCGAACAGGAAAAGGCAGTAGAGGAGCGTTACAAGAGACGCGACCAGAGCCAGATCGGGAATCAACCAGGACGCCCACGGTTTTGCCGGCTGGCGGAAGACGGGCTCAGCCGCGGTCCTGCCCGACACCTCTCTGGGGCACATCAACACGCGGCAGCGCTACTGCGCCGTCGCGCCGATGCTGGACAGGTCCTGTGTGATGCTGGAGTACAGGCTGACGACGCCCTGCGACAACTGGTTCACGGTTGTGATCAGCGCCAGCCCGACTGCGGCGACAATCAGGGCGTACTCCACCAGATCCTGACCTTGCTCATCCTGAAGCAGACGAATTAGTAAAGCTTTCATAATCCTCTATCCTTTTACCGCTTTAACAATGGCGGCCCGGATTTTCCCCCAGCGGCTCTGGACCGGTTTGATGGGGAGAACGGCGGGCTTGCCATCGAGTTGAGAAACCACACGTAGATTCCTGAGCGCGGCCGGATGCCGTTTATTATACCCCAGCGCCAGGTCGATCTCTTTGCGCGCGTCTTCGAAACGGCCCTGCTCGATCAGCAGCGCGGCCATGTTGCTATGCGCCGTGGCTGGGCCGGCAATCGACTGCCAGTGAACAATGGCCTCGTTGGGATTTCCTGCCAGCGCGAGGCCGAGATTATTGCGGGCCACTTCGGACGCGGGGCGAATCTTCAGCGCCAGCCGAAACTGCTCGGCGGCCTCAGCCTTGCGTTCCTGCATCAGCAGGTTGTAACCGAGGTTGTTGTAGAGGTAATCCGAGCGCGAATCTCGTTCCAGCGCGGCGCGATGTGCCTGTTCGCCGGGAGCCCACTGCTTCAACTCGTCGCGCATGATTCCGAGCCACGAGTAGTATTCGGCGCCCACTTGCGGATGCGCGGAAAGAAATCGATCCAGTAAGTTCGCGGCGTCGTTGTGCAGCCTTACATCGCGCAAGGCCCTCGCGAGCAGCAAGTGAACCTCGGCGGAATCGCGGAATCGCTCGGCAGCGAGGCGGCTGTGCTCAAGCGCAAGGTCGGGATGGCCTGTTGCGGAAAGGCGACGGATCAATTCGACGCGAACGCCGGCGTTCTCCGGCTCCGCCGCCATCTGCCGCCGAAGCCGCTTGACGACGAAATCGCCCTCGCCCGCATCGGCCGCTCGCGCGACCTGTGTTTCCCAAACCGTTGCTGTCGCGGGCGCGGGCTGCTTCGAAACCACCTGACGATGCACACACGACGACGTCGCACCCGCAGCCAGGACACACGCGACTAGTCGTTTCATCCGCAGTCTTCTATTGACGGCAATCCCGCTTTCCCGGGTTACATTGCGGGATTAGTTCGCGCCGTCGTTCACCTTTTCGAATTCCAACTGGTCTCCGGGCTGCGTACGGCTGTTGTCGATCACTCCAACGGGCAGTTCCAGCACCGAGTGCGCCGTCAGGCAAACCGACATGCGCCACGGAACCAGGCCTCTTCGCGTTTTCTTTACCTTTTTCTTCCGGTCCAGATACACCAAATCGATCGCGAACTTCATCCAGAAGCTGTGAACCGACTCGCAGGGGGAGATCCACAAACCTTCACCCAGAGCGAGGCCGCTGCGTTGAAGCAGCCCGGAGCGCCGTTTTGCGCTCGTATCGGCGACATCCGCAGCCTCGGCCAGAATCGTGTCCCGATCCCTATTCCGGACCCTGATTTTCAACTCTTCGAAGTTATAACACGGATCGGCGGGGCATGTTGCGTGTGCAGCCGAATTCGGTACTAAACCCGGCGGGATCCTTCGGTCTCGGCTCGGCAGTTCCGCACCGGCCCCGAGCAACTTCACCAACCGCCACGGGTTTCCATCATAATAGGTAGTTCCACGTCCTGTGGGAAGGGTTACATTCGTGAAACGGGTCCTCTCTCTTTGCATGGCAGGATTGTGGCTGACCAGCGTTCCCGCGGTCTGGCCGCAGACGCAGACCACCGGAGCCACGTTCGGTGAAGTGATCGGGTTAGGCGGAACGCCGTCGGACGCGGTTCTGGACGAGCTTCGCGGCCGCATTTACCTGGTGAACGATAAGGCCAGCCGCGTCGACATCTACGGAATTCCCGAGAAGCGCGTCGTGGGCACGATCCCGGTCGGCACCACGCCTCTGGCTGCCGCGATGTCACCGGATCAGGCTTATCTATACGTGACGAACAACGGAAGCTCGTCGGTGAGCGTGGTCGACCTGAGCAATTATTCGGTGTTGCAGACGGTGACGCTGCCCGCGCGCCCCGAAGGCGTGGCGGTAGGCGCCGACGGGCGGGCGTTGATTTCCACGGTGGGCTCCGGCACTGGCAACACGCAGAATACGCTGCTGATCCTCGACCGCGCGCAAGCGGCCAACCAGCAGCTTTACCCTGTGTTCGCGCCGCCGCCGCCCTCGACCCCCGCGCCGATCCCAGCCACGCAGTTCCCGGTCCGCCAGACTACGTTTCGCGGCAAGCTGATTCCGACGCCGGACCGCCAATACATCGTAGGCGTTACGACACCCGCCAACACCACCTACATGTTTGTGTACGAAGTCGCCTCGGGTGTGATCCTACGCAGCCGCAATGTCGGCGGGCAGTCGACGGTGCTGGCGATGGCGCCCGACGGTTCGCGATTCATGGCCGGCTTCACGATGTTCGACACCGCGACGCTGGCCGTGATCGGCCAGCAGAACTTTGCCAACGCACCGTTCATCTTCACCAGCAATTTCAACGTCCAGCAGAACAACGGTGGAAGCGGCTTCTCGCCGGACAACGGGACGTTGTACAGCGCGTTCAATGCCGCCGGATTTTCGATTCCCGCGGCACGGCCCAACTCGTCGACGCTGCTGATCTCCGACGCGCGGAATCTTCGCATCAATCTCGGCATCAAGATGCCCGAGAGCGTAGTCGACAAGATCCTGATCGATTCGAACGGCGAAAAGGCCTGGGCGCTGTCGGAGTCCGGATTGATTTATCTACCGCTTTCGACGCTGTATGACTACCCGATTCTGCAGCCGGAGACCACCACGGTATTTCTCGCGCAGGACGAGTGCAATCGGGGCGTCCCGTCGGCGGCGCTCAAGATCAACAATCTCGGCAAGAGACGGCTGACCTTCAGCGTGCCGACTAACTTTCCGACGGCGGCGCTGGTAGCGCAGGTCTCGAGCGGCCTGGCGCCCGCGACGGTTACGTTCACAATGGAACCCGGCCGAGCCGGTGTCATCCGGCAGGCTGGCACGAACCTGTCAACCGGCGCCGCGACGATGACTGGAAACGCCATCAACATCGTACTGGCATCGAACGAAGCGATCAATCTGCCGAACACGATCCGGGTCTACATGAACTATCGCAATCCGGATCAGCGCGGGATCATCTATCCGCTGCCGACGACGCCCAACAACTCGCCGTTCAGCTCAGCCGTTGCGAGCGGCAACGAGGGTTTGCAGGACCTGTTGCTCGATGAACTTCGCGGCAAGCTTTATATCACTAATTCCGGTTACAACCGCATCGAGGTTTTCGACATCGTCAAGCGGCGCTTCCTCGATTCCATCCCTGTGGGTCAACTTCCGCACCAGATGGCGCTCTCGACCGATGGGGCAACGCTGTACGTGGCCAACTCGGGGGGCGAATCGATATCCTTGCTCGATCTGGACACGCAAAGGACCGTCGGCCAAGTCGACTTTCCGCCCATTCCCCGCGCCGGCAACTCGAACCCGATCACGGTGCGCACGATGGCAGTGGGCCTGTTCGGTCTGCAGTTTGTGATGTCGAACGGTTCGCAGTGGAAAGTAATCGGCAATCAGGCGACCGTGCGGCCGGTGAATGGCGTCACACCCAACGTGCTATCGGTTGCGGGTGGCACCGCGCTGAGTATGGCCTCTTCGCCGAACAATGAATACATCGTGACGCTCGCGTCGAACGGCCAGGCGTTTCTGTACGACTCGAAAGCGGACACCTACATCGCCGGCCGGACGCTGTTCAGCAACCCGATTCAGAGCTACTA
>JBOGMR010000042.1:0-5146 GCA_050746825.1 Bryobacteraceae bacterium
TCACTGAGCAGCATACCGGGCAGAAGATCGGCGCCGAAGGCGCCGCCGCTGCGTTCCGGGGCGCCGGCTACATCATTAACAGCTCGAAGCAATTCCTGCAGAATCGGCAATCTCTGCCGGATCTGGACGCGCGCCAACTCGACAAAATCCTCCTCGCCGCCGCCGAATCCCCCGGCACCATCCCCGACGTCGTCACGGCTCGCATCGCCGCCGAAGCGAAGACGGAGGCCATTCAGAACTCGTTCGTCTTCTGCCTCGAACGTCGCGGAGAGGCGTGCGCGAAGCCTGTCACGCCCAACGACATCGACAAGGTGCTTCAAAAGTCAGTCAACGTCGAGGAGCGCCGCCGGTATTGGGAAATCTCGAAACAATCCGGCCCGACCCTAAAGAAGAGTCTCGAAGAACTGCGCGAGCTCCGAAATCGCGTGGCCGCCGAACTCGGCTACAGTTCGTTCTTCCACCTGCAGGTTGCCGACTATGGCATGTCCGTCCAAGAGATGGTGCAGCTCATGGACAGGACACTGGCCGACCTCAAGCCGATGTATTCGCAGCTTTACGACTACGCGCGAAAGACGCTCAGCCAGCGCTACAAGCAGCCACCGCCCGGCAAGATTCCCGCGCACTGGATCGGAAACCGGTGGGGCCAGGAATGGCCCGGATTGGTGGAAGCGGTGGACCTGGACGCGCTGTTCAAAGGCAAGACGCCGGAGTGGATCGTGAAGCAGGCCGAGCGCTTTTATACGTCGCTGGGTATGCCGCCGTTGCCGCAGAGCTTCTGGCAGAAATCCGACCTCTATCAGCTTCCGCCCGATTCAAAGCGCAAGAAGAACACCCACGCTTCCGCGTGGCATCTCGACGGCGAGGCCGATGTGCGCTCGCTCATGAGTGTGATCCCGAACTACCAGTGGTTCGAAACCTCGCATCACGAGCTGGGCCACATTTATTACTACATGGCCTACTCAAACCCCGCGCAGGCCTTCGATTCGAAATTGCCTAAGCCCCCCTACGTGCTGCGCCGCGGCCTGAATCGCGCCATGCACGAAGCGGTCGGCGATCTGATCGGCATTGCGGCACGCCAGGTTCCGTACCTGCGCGAGGTCGGCCTGATGCCGGCCGGAATGCAGATCAATGAAACCCAGTGGGTGCTCAGCCAGGCGCTGGATACGGTGGTGTTTCTGCCGTGGTCGGCGGGTGTGATGACGCATTTCGAGTATGAGCTCTACGAGAAGAAGCTGCCTTCGAACCAGTTCAATAGGCGCTGGTGGGACATGGTACAGGAGTATCAAGGCTTCGTGCCGCCCGCACCGCGCGGCGAAGAGTTCTGCGACGCCTGCACCAAGACGCACATCATCGACGACGCCGCTCAGTATTACGACTACGCGCTCGCCTTCCTGATCAAATACCAGCTCCACGACTACATCGCGCGCAAGATCCTCAAGCAGGACCCGCACACGTGCAATTACTACGGCAACAAAGAAGTTGGGAAATGGCTGTGGGACCTGCTCGCCATCGGCGCCACCAGGGACTGGCGCCAGGTGATTCGGGAGAAGACCGGCGAAGACATCAGCTCCCGGGCGCTGCTCGAATACTTCAAACCCGCTGCCGGCTATTTGGCAAGGCAATGACACGAACGCCGCGGCTTCGCTCCGTGCCAGGGGTTGAGGAGGAGCCACGGACTTGACCTCCGACCTTGCCCATTGGCGGTCGCGGATCTCAACCGTCGACCGGCGGGCGCTAAGCCTACGTGGCGAGATAGCGCAACAGTCCTGACCGCCATTGACAAGGCCAGCGCCCGCATCTTCAACGACCTGCTGGAGCTCCGCAAAGTCGTGGTCCTGTTCGACGAGTGCGACGAAATGTTCCGCTCACGATCAGACCCCAACCGGCAAGACATTGGCATGCTCCGCTTCATCGTGCCCGGAATGTTGCCAAAACTCCAACGCCTCAAGAAACACGGAGAGCGGCACGGCGTCATCGTCGTCGCCACCAACTACTACGAACGGCTCGACAGCGCCATCATCCGCCCTGGACGCATCGACGAGCGATTCCTGGCGTCGCCTTACGATCGAGATTCACGAGCGTGCCTCATCGACGACATGCTCCGCGGCAAGAAGCTGTTCCCGGACGCCGTTCGCCTCCGCATCGCACGCGCGTTGGCGGACTGGACCCCGGGGTGGGTGTACAAAGAAATCGACGGGACTCATCGATCGTTTCACCGACGAATGCACCACGACCGACCTTAAGGAACAACTGACCGGCTGCGCCATCGGAAAGATTCCGGCCCTGCTCCGGCAACGCCTGCGCGTGCGAGCGCCATCGTCGCGCAGGGCTGGATACACGTTCGCTTTCGCCACACCCCCGCTGCGGCGCGCGCTGAACCTGAACGAGGTGTACCCGGCCAAGCGCAAAGGCGCCAAGCAGGAGCGAGCGGTGGTTGAGACGATTTGCGCCACCAGACCGCAGCCCGGCAAGAAACGATCGCGAAGCAAGAAGCCCTGAATTCAACGCGTCCGGATCCCGCCAGGTCCCTGACTACCCGTAAGGCAGAAATCCCGAAAGACCGCTTGCTGACGCGCGCGGCTCAGTAGAATGAACAGTTACAGAGCCGCGTCTTCAACGGAGCGGTTTTTACCAAGGGCCGGTAGGGTACTGAGGGTACGTGGTGATTGTACAAAGGAAAACCAGCTCGTCCCCCGTTATATGAGTCGTGCTCACCGTTTTATATAATGAAAAGTCCCTGAAACGAGGGTATTTGCGATTCCACACGTTCGATGAGGAATACCTCCGTCGCCTGGCCACCGGCGATCCGATCGTCGAGGACCATTTCAGTGCATACTTCAGCAATCTGCTGCATCTTAAGCTTCGAGGTCGAGTGCGTACGTCGGACGTTGTGGAGGACATCGGTCAGGAAACCCTGCTGCGCGTGTTGCTTGCGGTCCGCAAAGAAGGCGCCATACAGCATCCGGAGCGACTCGGTGCATTCGTCAATGCAGTTTGCAATAACGTACTCCGCGAGCATATGCGGCGCGAATCGCGGGGCGCATCGATCGGAGACCAGAACCAGGAACCCATCGACGAGACCGCAGACCTTGATCGAACGCTCGTCAACAGCCAACGCAAGCGCCAGGTGGAGATCGTGCTTTCGGAGATGAAGACCAAGGATCGGGAGCTGCTCAATGCCTTCTTCCTCCAGGAAGTGGACAAGACCGAGCTCTGCCGCCGGCTCAACGTGAACGAAGATTATCTCCGCGTGCTGCTGCATCGCGCGAAAGAGAGGTTCCGGTGCCAGTTTCAGAAGCGGGACGGTACCAGTGGTTCTACCAGGAAGGCAGCGCCGCATGGGGGAAATACCCTGGACGATGACGAGGAATGATACGCTGCGCGGTGGCGAATCACTATCAGGTAAGTGATGGACCACGGCGTCGCTGTAGACACAAAAGCCACGATCCGGTACCTGCTCGGCGAGATGACCGAACAGGAACGGGACGATTTTGAAGAGCACTATTTTTCGTGCCCGGAATGCGCCGGCGACGTCGAGGCGAGCCGGATCTTTATCGCCAACGGCCGCGATCTGTGCCGGTCGAGTGTGCAAAAACACACCGCGAAAACGCGCTGGTTCCTGGCGCCCGGGTGGGCCACGCCGACGCTCGCCGCCGTTTGCGCGGCGCTGGTCGTCGCGGTCGGCGTCCAGATGTTCAGCGTAACTCCTTCCCTCCGCCGCGAGTTGGCCCAGGCGACTGCGCCGCAATTCGTTCCCGAGATTCCGCTGCTCGGAGTCGCCCGCAGTCCCGACCGGGTCTGGGAAGTTCCAGCGCGCACATCGCATGTGACGCTCGTGTTCTATTTCAGCGAGCCCTTCGAAAAGGTGTCATACGAAATCCGCGACTCCGTCCCAGCCATTCGCGAAATGCACGTTCTGCCCGCACCGTCCCGCCAACCTTCCGCACGGCTGCAGGTGCCGACCTCGCGGCTGCAACCTGGCGAATACGAACTGATTCTGCGCGGGCTCAGCGGGGCCAATTCTGCGACCATCGGACGCTGTCGGATTCGAGTTCTAGCCAGTACCCCACTCTCGTGAAATTTACTCCTTTGGTGCTCTAAAACGCCTGGGAGAGGTCTACACTGATTGATACCGTTGGAGAGGCGCGGCCGATCCTTCTTCAGCGGATACGAGAGAATAGGAGACTGCAACATGAGTGAATTCGAGTACGACAGCTTTAGCAGCGGCAGCGGGTCGGGAAGCGGATCGGGCAGTGGACCGCCGCCTGATTCAGGTGGAGACAGACCAGGTGGGGGATCGGGCAGCGGCGGCGGAAACTGAATCTCGCGCGCTTTCACGCCGCCTATACTCGCTGGCGGCAGTGGTGGCGCTTGTTCTATTTAGCGCCGCAGTAGGTTGCCGGGGACCGGCCACCCGGTCCCCGGATTCGCAGTATGCCGATGCCGAGCGCGAGCGGCAGCAGGGAAGCCTGGACCGGGCGCAGAGGGAAGCGGTCGCCGGTTTTGAGGCTTTCCGGAATACAACTCCCGAATGGCACTGGCGATTTCGTTTGCTTGCCGCCAGCGTGTACCTGGCGCGAAACTCTCCTCAGGATTCCCTCTCTTACCTGACTCCATCTGCCGGTGATCCTCCGGTTCCAACCGCGCTCGAAGCTCGTCGTCAAATGCATTTGTTCGACGCGTATCACCGGATGCAACAACCGGCCGAGGCGCGGCGGCATCTGGACGAAGCGGCCCGGAGCGGCGTACCCGAGCTGGCGAGCCGCATTGCCTTACGCCGCGGCTACGTCGGCGCCACGTATGAAGAGAGTGACGCAGCCTTTCGCGGCGCCCTGGACCAGGCTGTGCAGGGCAACGATGTTTTCACCCAGATTACGGCGCTCAACGACCTTGGCTATCTGCGCTTGACTCACGAGCGTTTTGACGAAGCCCTACGGCTGTTCGAACGCGCTCTCGGAGCCGCTCAAGGGCAAGGCCCGCTTCGTATCCGCGGAATCATCCTCGGCAATCTTGGCTGGTGCTACTACCGGCTCGGCCAGTCCGATCGCGCGCTCGAGCTGTTGACCGAGGCCGACAGAGTGGCGGAACGATCGGCCGACTGGGGCAGCCGATACCGGTGGCTGAACAACATTGGCAACATCTACGC
>JBOGMR010000043.1:0-4526 GCA_050746825.1 Bryobacteraceae bacterium
GAGTGGTCATTGGCATACGCAAACAGTAACGGCGTCGTGTTTAGCAGAATGGGGAGTCGCATGAGAGTCCATTGTACAGACCCGCGACAAAATGGCGCGACGTGCTACGCTCTGAATTTCCACCCCATGAAGATCCGAAAAGTCGAAGCCCTGGCAATCTCGATTCCTCTCCGCGCCACCGTGTCCGACGCTGTCCGGCGAATCACCCACCGCGACCACCTGATCGTTATGATCACCACCGGCGACGGACTCACCGGCACTGGATTCACACTCGGCTATGACGGCAGCCGAGCGATGGTCTCTCTGGTCAAGGAAATCTTTCAACCGATCCTTGAAGGCGCCAGCGCCCTCGCGTCCGAACATTTGTGGGCCGAAATGTATCGGCAGTCGATTCAGGCCGGCCGCCGCGGAGCGGCGCTGCGTGCCCTCAGCGCGATCGACATCGCTCTTTGGGATCTTCGCGGTAAGGCGGCGGGGCTCCCCGTGATGCACCTGCTCGGGACGCATTCGACCAACCTGCGCTGCTATGCGACGGGTGGCTACTACCGGGAGGGTCAGGGCCTCGACGACCTGGTCCGCGAGTACGTGTCCTACGTCGAGCAGGGCTTCTCCGCCGTGAAGCTAAAAGTCGGCAAGCTCGGCGCCAGGCAGGACGCCGAACGGATGGGCGCGGTTCGCAAGGCCGTCGGCGAAGACGTCGACATCCTGCTCGACGCCAACGGCGGCTGGCCGGACTCGAATACCGCCATCGCGGCACTGCGCCGCCTCGAAGAACATCGGCCCTACTGGATCGAGGAACCCGTGCGCGCCGACAATCTCTCCGCGATGGCGCGCATCGCCGAAGCGCTCGATTGGCCGGTCGCCACCGGTGAACTGGAGTCGACACGCTGGGCCTTCGCCGAACTGCTCGATCGAAAGGCGGCCGACATCCTCCAGCCAGACGTCACCGTCGTGGGCGGAGTCGGCGAGTGGCTCAAAGTGGCGCACATGGCTGCCGCGTTCGACGTGCCCATCGCGCCGCATTACAACTGGGACCTCCACACGCAGCTTGTCGCAACCATTCCCAATGGCCTGTTCATCGAGTACTTCGTGCGAGGCTCAGACGTTAAAGTGTTTGATGAAGTCCTGGCCAACCCGATTTATCCGGTCCAGGGCTGGATCGCTCCGCGCACAGAGCCTGGCTTTGGCCTCGTCTTCCGCTCTGAAAAGCTGGAGGAGTACCGCATCGGATAGCGGCGTCGCGCACGCAGTTGCCGGGGCTGCGCCGCGACTTCTCGCGTCCCCGTCACCCCAAATACCGCAGCACGATCGCCGAATTCTTGCTCCCGAACGCAATGCAATTCGCCACCGCGTACTCGATCTCCATCGCGCGAGAAATCGCCGGAATGTAATCGAGGTCGCACTCCGGATCCGGTTCATCCACATTCAAGGTGGGCGGCGCCACACGATCCCGCATCGCCAGCAGCGTCGAGGCGATTCCCGCCGCGCCGCACGCGCCTTGCGGATGCCCGATCAAGCTCTTGAGCGAAGACCCCGCCAGCCGGTAAGCGTGTCCGTTGAACGCCAGCTTGATCGCTCTTGTCTCGATCTTGTCGTTCAGCTCTGTCGAGGTGCCGTGATAGTTCACGTACTGCACGGCCTCCCCGGGAACGCCGGCTTCCTCGAGCGCCAGCCCCATCGCCCGCGCCGGCTCCTCGCCGCACTCCTCGAGCCGCACGCGATGATACGCCTCGCAGGTCGAACCGTATCCGGCGATTTCGCCATAGATGTGCGCGCCGCGCGCCCTGGCGTGCTCGAGTTCTTCCATCACGAAAAACCACGCGCCTTCCGCAATCACGAAGCCGTCACGGTCGCGCGAGAAGGGGCGTGAGGCGCGGTGCGGCTGGCTGTTCCAACTCGTCGTCATGATCCGCATCAGGATGAATCCCCGCAGGATCAGCGGAGCGATCGGCGCATCCACACCGCCCGCCACCATCATGTCCAACATGCCGTACCGGATGTGGCGGAACGCATACCCGATCGCGTCGGTCGACGACGTGCACCCGGTCGACACGATGTGACTGAGCCCGCGAAACCCGAAGCGCATCGACACCTCGCTCGCCAGCGTCCCGATGGTCGAGGTCGGAATCGTGTACACGCTGCACTGCTTCGATTTCCCGGTGTAATAGAGCCGGTATTGCTCCTCGGTAAATTCCTGGCTCCCGCCGCCCGAGCCGACAATCACGCCCACGCGGCGCAACTCGTCCTTCGACATCTGCGCCGTATCCACACCCGCGTCGCCGAGCGCTTCCCCGACGGCCGCGCTCGCAAGCGGCGCCGCGCGCGAAACGTGCGGGCGATCCTTCGGCGCGACGTGCTGCGATTCGTCGAAATTGACGACCTCGCCCGCGACCTGCACCGTGTGAGCCGACGGATCGAAGCGCGTGATACGGCGGATTCCGCTCGTCCCCTCACGCGTCGCCCGCCAAAAGGCCTCGCGCCCGTTTCCGTTGGGGCTGATGGCTCCGATTCCCGTGATAACCACCCTGCGCTGCATCGTTAGATATTACCGCGAACGTTCTCGTCCCGCCGGTGTTATGGCGCGCCACCTGGACCAGCGGGCCAAACCGCGGCAAGTTGGTGCGCTCTTGCGCTGGACCGTCCAGAGCGGAACTTCGCCGCTGTGCTAGTATAGGCTTTTTTCATGCCTTCCGGAAAGGACGGACTCGCAAGTCGCTGGACCGTTCTGCTGGCAGGTCTCCAATCGGGAGTTCTCGGCGGCTTCGCCATGCTGGTCTGGCTCTCGATACTCTCCGTCTGGAACGGCCGCTCCATCTGGGCCCCCTGGAACCTTTTCGCTTCTACGTTCTTCGGCGAGTCTGCTTTGCGGCGCGGCTTACGCTGGTCGACTCTCTCCGGCGCTTCGCTCCACCTGTTCCTTGCGGGCGTTCTCGGAATTCTCTTCGGACTCGGCGTCAGCGGGATCGCCAGCCGCTGGCGTGTGCGTTTGCTGGGACTGCTGGTTGCCGTCCTGTGGAACACGCTCTGGTTCGGATCGTTGTGGAAACGTCTGAACCCGTTCATGGCCTTGTATGGTCCCGACAGCGGCCTGATGATCGCTCATCTCGCGCTCGGCTACTTCCTTGGCTCGTTTCCGCGTTATCGCCGGCGTCTGGAAGCCGAGCCGGTTCCGGAAGTCGTGGAAGCCGCCGCACCGCTCGAATTGCCGGAACCCGCTGACGAGGCCCAGCCGCCTCCCTCTCCCGCACAAGAAGCTGCGCCTCCCGAATAGCCTAGCAGCCATGCTCTCGGATGTGTCTATCCAGCGCCGCGCGCGCGATGAGCGTAGCGTCCCACGCCACGTCTTCGGCGTCGCTGAGCCGTTGATATTCCGCGCGTGGCGCCGTCCCGATCTTCGCATCGAGAGCATTGCGGGCCTCATCGAACACCGCGCACGTCCGGTCATGTTCCGCTTGCAACCGCAAGCGCTCTTCGCAGGGTACCGGCAACTAGGGGTTCGCCTACGTGTCAGCCGTCCGCCACAGGTGGGGCAAGCGGAGGCCGGGCGAGCCGCGACCATGAGGCAGCGGTCATCGACGGCAAATCACACGGTCGCAGACCTAGCGAACCGGAATTGTCACCGCGGCCCCCTTCACCCACGCCGCGCTGATCTGCACATTCACGGTGCCCGTCACCGTGTCGTCGGGTACTCGAAAATCGACGCGGTACGTATCCGTGGTCCCAGGCAGTCCGATCTGGTTGATCGCGGGCGAAGATTTCCCATTCACCAACACCTCCACCGGCGAGGTTGCGATCGCGAGGGGTTCGCTCGGGAAAGGGTCGCCGGCATTGATGCTTGGGTTCGTCGGGCCCAGGCCCCGGGCGTGGACAATCAGGGTCTCTCCAGCGCGGGCTGGGCTGGCAGCGGTGACGGGGCGGTAGTCGCTGTGGAACACGGCAGCACCGCTGGGACCGATGAGTACCTCGGGCCGGAAGATCGGGATGAGATGGATCGACACGGTGTGCCGCCCACCTCCGTTGATTCTGCGCATGGAAGGATCCTCCGCTTGGGATGTCGTGCGGGTCGTCCGGCCGGCCGCTGTGTTCATTGTTCCTTTCGCTCCAGCGAAGGCTCCGGTGCCACCCACGATCGCCCAGCCCCTGACACCTCCCACAGCGCCCAAGCCAAAAACGCTCCCAATCCGGTCGCCATTGGGCTTTAGAAACTCAAGACTATGTACCGCGACGCTCGGCTGCATAGCATCGCTGATCGCCGCCCCCGGCACGGGGACGGGGCTGAGCCGGACATTGTGCTCCAAAATTACCCCTACACCCTTCGCAGGGCTGCCATTAACCGCAATGACGTCCCCGATGATGACAGAACTGCCAAAATTCACCGCTCGGTTGGGGCTTGGCGGCACGGGTACCGGACTCTGGGCGACTCGGGACGTGTCAGTGCCATCGCCCGCGTAACGGACCTCGTCTCCCAAATCCACTTGCAAGATCACCGGAACGTCCTGCGCACTGGCGGCCACGCTGAGTAGCAC
>JBOGMR010000044.1:0-3766 GCA_050746825.1 Bryobacteraceae bacterium
GTCAAGTTCACCGACGTGACCGCAACTGCGGGCATCAAGTTCACGCACAACAGCGGGCGCGCCGGGAAGAAGTTTCTGCCCGAGACTCTGGGGTCCGGCGGCGCCTTCCTCGACGCTGACGGCGACGGCTGGATCGATATACTGCTGATCAACAGCAAGGACTGGACACCTCGCGGGCGCAAGTCGCTGCACGCTCTTTATCGCAACAACAAGAACGGCACATTCACGAATGCCACGGCCGGGAGCGGTCTGGATGTGGAAATGTACGGTATGGGCGTCGCCGTCGCCGATTACGACAACGACGGACGCGACGATGTCTACATCACCGCGCTTGAAGGCGACCGGCTGTTCCACAACGAAGGCGGCGGGAAATTTCGCGACGTGACCAAGGCCGCCGGAATCGCCAACGCCAACTTCGGCACGAGCGCGGCGTGGCTCGATTACGACAAAGACGGTAAAGCGGATTTGTTCGTCGCCAACTACGTCCAGTGGACGCCGAAAGGCGACCTGTGGTGCTCGCTCGACGGATCGACGAAGTCCTATTGCACACCGGAGTCCTACAAAGGCACGCAATCGAAGCTGTATCACAACCTCGGCGGCGGGCGTTTTGAAGACGCCAGCCAAAAGGCGGGGGTCGGCGATCCAAACAGCAAGTCGTTGGGCATTGGAGTGTTCGACTACAACGCGGATGGGTGGCCGGATATTTTCGTCGCCAACGATACGCAGCCCAACAAGCTATACAGGAACAACAAGAACGGCGCCTTCGCCGAGGAGGGCGTCGCGGCGGGCGTTGCGTTTGGCGAAGATGGCGTGGCGCGCGGGGCGATGGGCGTCGACAGCGGCGACTACGATCGTTCAGGGCGCGCTCATCTGCTGGTCGGCAACTTTTCGAATCAGATGCTCGGCCTCTACTACAACGAGGGTAAGGGCCTGTTTGTCGATGAGGCTCCGCGGTCGACGGTGGGCCGGGCGAGTCTTCTATATCTGGCGTTCGGGGTCTTCTTCTGGGACTACGACCTCGACGGTCACCTCGATATCATGGCGGCGAACGGGCACATCGAGGAAGAAATCGGGCGCGTGCAGCCGAAGGTGCAGTATCGGGAGCCGCCGCTGCTGTTTCGCAACATGGGCAAGCGGAAATTTGAGAACGTGACGGCCGGGATGGGCGCGGAGTTCAATCGGCCGGTCGTCGCGCGCGGTGCAGCGTACGCCGACATCGATCGCGACGGAGATCTGGATCTGCTCGTGACGTCGAATCACGGTCCGGCATATCTTTACCGGAACGACGGCGGAAACAAAAACAACTTCCTTGCTGTGAAAGCGACCGGCTCGAAATCGAACCGCAGCGGGGTGGGTGCGGTGGTGCGAGTCGAAAGCGCTTCGGGAAAGCAGTGGAGCATGGTGCGGAGCGGATCCAGTTACTGCTCACAGAGCGATTTGGCCCTGACATTCGGCCTAGGCAAGGATCCCACCGTCACGTCGCTGGAGATCGAGTGGCCGAGCGGGAGCAGGGATCGGCTGAGCAACGTCGCGGCGAACCAGTTCATCACCGTGGAGGAAGGAAAAGGGATAGTCGCCAAGTCCGGCCCGGCGAAATAAGCGGGTCTATGGTAGGCTCTCGAAAAATGGGCGTCGAATCTTTTCTCGCAACGTCGCCGGTATTTCAGGAAGTTCCCCCGGAACAGTTGCGGGAGATCGCAACGCTCTTCGAGGAAGCCCACTATCCGGCCGGGTCGCGAATTCTGAAGCAGGGCGGCTATAGCAACGCCGTCTATTTTCTGCGGTCGGGCCGTCTCGCCGCACGTGTGCAGCGCGGCGCCAAGATCGAGACCATCGCGTTTCTCCACCCGCCCGATGTGTTCGGTGAGCTTTCGTTCGTGACCGGGCGTTCATGTGTCGCGTCGGTCGATGTGGTGGTGGATGCCGACGTCGTCTCCATTCCACGCGAGGCGGTTCCCAAATTGCCGGCGCATCGCGATGCATTACTGCGCGGCCTGATGCGAGCGATCGCGGAGCGATTACAGGACACGGTGACGCAGGGCACGAAGGCGCCTGAGTCGCCGGTGGTCACGCTGCGAGCAGGCAAGAATTGGGAAGCGCCTCATGCGTTCGGAGGGGCACTGGCGCGGTCGCTGGGGCGGCAGACCGGACGCGAAGCGCTCGTCGTTCATGTTGGAGCGGTTGAAGCGCGCGACCTGCATCCTGTAGAGGACAACACAAACCGCTGTGATCTCGCCGCGAAAGCCTCCGACAGCGCATTTCGCGGCGAGCTCGCCGCACGCCTGACGGCGTGGAGTAAGCGGTTCCACAACATTGTAGTGAATCCGGTTGGACCTGATGCGGCAACGATCGCGTCGGTGGCGGCGACTTTTTCCAATACCGTTGGCGATCTGCTTGGCCCCGGCGATCCTGTGCCCGCCGAGGCGGCGATGGGACGGTTTGCCGTGCAAACCGCGGCGCGTCCCTCGCTCGCGTATCTGTGCGGCAGCCGGCAGCTCATTCAGGACGCCGCCGGCGCCGAAGGGGCGTACATGGCCGGGCGTCAACCGAACGAGCGCTTTCTCCGCACAGTGGATTCGATTGCGCGATCGATCACGGGTACGCAGGTGGGACTCGCTCTCGGAGGTGGTGCGGCATGGGGCTGGGCGCATATTGGCGTGCTGTCTGTGCTCGAGAAGGCAGGGATGCCGATCGACGTTGTGTCGGGCTGCTCAATGGGCGCCGTGATCGGGGCGTTCCGTTGCTCCGGCATCGGCGTCGACGGGCTGTTGGAAATCGCCGAGTACTGGCGCTCACGAACGCGCCGGTTTATCGAGTGGCGCTTCTGGCGCATGTGCCTGCTGAACGAGAAGGCGGTGCGGAAGACGTTCCACAGCTACTTTGGCGACCGGCCCGTGAACCAGACGGAGATTCCGTTTTGGGCCAACGCCGTCGATATCAAGACTGGCAAAGAATATCTGATTCAGGACGGGACGCTCGTGGATTGTGTGCGCGCGTCGATCGCGCTGCCGGGTTTGCTGCCGCCGGCGCCGCGGCCTCCGCATTTGCTGGTCGATTCCGGAATCATGGATCCGGTGCCGGTGACACTCATCGGCCGCATGGGGGCGCGCTACCTCATAGCCGTAAACGCGATGGCCGGCCTGGAAGAGCAGGAAATGAGCACGCGCTATCCCGCCAACCTGGTCGACCTCATGTCGCGCGTCACGAGGATCATGGGTCACGAGATTGGGCAGGCGCGCGTCGAAGAAGCGGCGGACGTGGTGATGACGCCGAAGCTGGGCGATATCACGATGCTGCAGTTCGCGCGCGCTCCGGAGATCATCGAGCGCGGGCGCCAGGTCGCGTCCGAGCACATCGACGCGATTCTAGCCGGCTATGAACGGCTCAAGGCCGAGACCTTGCCGGCACCAGGTCTTGCAGTCAACACTCGTTGAGGACTCTATATGGACATGGCAACTATTACAGATGAGCAAATTCGCGCTGAGGTCAAGCGACTGATCGCGGAAGTGACGGAACGGACACCGGAGGAGATCTCGGACACGGCGAACTTCACCGAAGAGTTGGGAGTCGATTCGCTGATGGCTATGGAAGTAATGGTGGCCGTGGACAAGAAGTACAAGATCAACATCCCCGAGGACGAGTTCGCGCAGATCCGCAATGTCGACGACACGGTGGCCGTTGTTCGGCGTCATATCGCCGCAGCGGGAACCGCATCGGCCTCGGCCTGAGCTGGGACATGAAGCGCGTTGTCATCACGGGCGTAGGC
>JBOGMR010000045.1:0-9032 GCA_050746825.1 Bryobacteraceae bacterium
CAATGGGCCGATCCACTGTCAAAGGAGTGCCTCCCGAGACGACGTCGTACTGGTCGAATCTCTGTAAGCCGTTGACCCAACACGTCGCCTCATAATGATGGCTACTTACGGCTTTGTACTCTCCAAACCCAACAGTAGACGGAGTCACATAAAGATCCGTGCGGGCCTCAACCACGCCTGTCGTGGTGTTTGATACCGTTGCGCCAGAAATTTGAGCGTTATTGAGAATAACCGGTGGTTGTTGTACGCGAAGTCCATAAGTTAGCCACAGGGCCTTGTACGAATGAACTGGCGTACGCCCACACTCGATTTGCCGACTCCCGAACAATCTCTGTTGGACGCCTCATCAGCGAAGTTGCGCCATCCGTACAGTATCCTGGCACTTGAGTATTTGGCGGGATATATTTCCAGTTAATATCAGCAGACCGACCGGCCGCTAGAGTTACGCTCACGGACGAATTCGCGACGTAGCTACTCGGAGGATGATTTGTGCAGTCAAGGCATAGGGAGTAGTAGACTTGATATCCAAGCGGTACTGAACTCGTTATCGTATGAGCTGTTCCCGCGTTTACCGTTTGATTGAACGTACTGCTAGCGTTCGAAGACACGACCACACCGTCGATCCAAATTACGGCACCGGGGTTAGTGAAGAAAGCATTGTCTTGACTTATCGATAGCTTATTGCCCTTTATAGTTGATGTTGTCGCTTGGGGCGATACTACCAGCGTAAGGGCGCCACTTCCGCCGATGCTTCCACTCGAAGCATTGACATTCAGCGTATACGTGCCGGTCGGAGTCCCGGTGGCCGTGGTCACCGTCATGCTGACCGAACTCGTGGGAGGAAGCGACACGGAACCCGGCGAAAAAGTGGCTGACGCGCCGGAGGGCAGTCCCGAGGTAACGTTGAAGTTCCCAACAGATCCTGAGAATCCATTCCCAGACGTAAAACTGAGACTGTAATTTGTGGTGCTTTCGACCTGAGAAGTCTGAGTGCCGCTGATCTGGAACGAGGGCGTGCTACCGACGTTTACCGTGATCGGCTTGTTCACAACAGCGCCATCAGTCGAAGCCTGCATCATCATGCCCCATGACCCATCTTGTGCAGTTGGCGAGACGTCGATCCAGAATAGAGAGTCGCCTGATCCAGTGCTGAAGGCATTGGGCGAGCTGCCCCCACTCCAGCCGGCCGGCGCGCCTAATATCTGAAGCGAGACCGGGCCCGGAAATCCGCCGACAGCAAGGTTCCCGACGACCCGATCGCCTCGATTTGCAGAAAACGTGCTCTGCGACAGAGTCAACGCAGGCTCGGACGGAGGCGGTGTCGTCGTTTGGACCGTCAGCGTGCCCGCGGGGTCGGCGCTGCGGGCGCAGAAATTCTCCGGCGGCGGCCCGTTGCCCAGAATGTTGCAGCTCTGGGCATAACTTCCCGGCGTCGAGGGCGCCGTACAGTTGAACAGGGCCGTGGTTCCCTGCCAGCCCGCAAAGGTCTGGCAGTTGCTGGCCGTGATTTGTGAGTTGACCGAGCCGTAGTTGCACGAAACCTGATAAGCCGCGCTGGGCGCGACCGGGGTCGGATTCGTGGATCCGGAGATGAAGTTGAGTGGCGTCCAGGACTGAGCCGTCTGGAAGGTTCACCGTGCCCGAGCCGAACTTGGAAGTGTCGAAGACGCTGGTGGCAGTCACGGTGATCGTCTGGTTCGACGCGATCGGCGAAGGCGCCGTGTACAGCCCACTCGCCGAGACCGATCCGACTGAAGGGCTGATCGTCCAGTTAACGGCCGTGCTGGCGCCGCCGGTCACCGTTACCGTGGCGGTGAACTGCTGCGTTTGGCCGGCGGTCAGAGCGACCGCGGTGCTCGGACTCACCGACACACTGGTGACGCTGCCCGAGGAACCCAACGACTGCGGCCCCCAGGTGCGATTCAGAGGACCCGAGTAGGTGTTGCACGCTCCGCTCCCACCGAAATGATAGGTCCGCTGCTCGTACGTGCCAGGAGTGAGGCTGGCCGTACCGCTTCCCGGGTACCGATACTCGACGCGTACGCCGCTGCTTCGGAGCCCGGAGTCGTTGATGGCGCCGCTGTTGCGGAGCAGCGTGGTCTGCAGATAGGTCGACCAGAGCGTTCCATCATTGGCGTGGAATTCGCTGAAACTGAAGGTGTAGAAGTCGCTGCTGGTCACGGCATAGACATCGTTGGCCACCCACATCTGATAGGTGCCTGTCAGGCCGCAATCGGGCCCGTTGAGAACGTAAGGTAGCGAGACGTCGGAACCGCCTTCATAAGGCTGTGCGGGTAGCAGGCCGGGTTGCCCCATGACGCCGTAGATGATGTAGAACGAGGCGTCTCCACGGCTCAGCAAGGCGTCCGGGCAGAACCATCCGGATGACGGGCAGTTGCGTCCCGGGAGCTCCGAACCGGAAAGCTGGCGAGCCTTTTGGACCCAAGGAAAGCGGGTGTCGTAGTATCCGACATCGACGAAATACCCATATTCGCTATACCCAGTGGGCACGTAACCGGGATCGAGGATCGCGCCGTTGCTGTTTCTCGATTGGCGCGCACGCGCAGTCCATTTCGCGGCCAGGAAGTTGGTCACGCCGTCGTCGGGGCAGAACATAGTGTCGGAGCAACCCTCGATGACGTTGAGATAACGCAAGACCTGGATGTAGTTGAAGTATCCGTGGCCGGACGGCACGTCGGTGAAGTAGGGAGTGCTGGGGACGTAAGGGAAAGCGTTGGCGTCACCTGAGATCGACGAATAGATCGCTCGGGCGAGAAACACCGCCATCTGCCCGCGGGTGACAGTCAGGTCGGGGCAATACAGCGCGACCGGGTAGCCGGCGCAGCCGACGGTGAGGCCGCGCTCGCGCATCAAGTCGGTGGTGCCGTAGAAGCGGGCGGTTTGCGAGACGTCGGCGAAGGTCAGAATCGGTTGAGATTGTGCGAAGGCCGAGGGTAGAAGAACGAGTGCGAGGACGAAGGCAGGCGAAACCGCCTGCCCCACCTTCAGAAATCGATTTCTCGTCAGCATGGATGACCGTCTACCGAGCGGCGTCATTTGGGCCTCACAACGGCGGAAACCGAACGGTAGGCGTTGCGGTGGACTTCGTTGATGAAATATAAGACTCGCTGGAAGCTCTCGGCGGAAAGATCAACCTTGAGTCGTCCTATGGCTTGCAAGACTACCTGGTCGCGCTGATCGCGGTAGGTTTTCAGTTGGCGCGGATCCGGCCTCTGTTCGCGCTTGGCGAGCCCGTTGACATAAGCCTGCTCGTCCTGGTCAATTTTGTCGAGGTCCTTGACAACCGAGCGCGACACGACGGTGACCTTTTGCGTATCGCCGGTCGAGAGGTTGAGCAGACGGGCCGCGCCGTCGTCGAGCCGCTGTGAGGAACCCGGAATCGACGCCTTGCGGCCGTCAATCCAGTCGCTGAAATCGCTGTTGAACTTGAAGAAGAAGCGGTACAGAGTGGCGGAGTCGCGCGGCAGAAGCGTGGCCTGGGGCGATTGGGCGGTCAGCAGCACCGGCGCGAATTGCGCTAACGTGATGACAATCGCAACTCCGGCTGCTTGACGAAAAATGCGCATGGTTCTCTCCTCAATTGCCGCGGCCGGCCACGACGAAGGTATGGGCCGGCTGAGCCGCAGCGCCGGTGTTGTGCTGGAAGTTGACACGAACGTTGCTTTGAATTGCCGCACCTTTGTCGTCCCTGACGTCCAGCCGCTTGGGCGACACATAAAAGGTGAGAGGCGTATCGAACGGAACGGAGGCCTCGTAATTGCGGCCCGACTGGTCGGTTGACGTCTGGACAAGCGCCGAGATCGCTCCGGGCGTCAAGACTCCCATCAGAATTCTGGGAGCATCAGGATCGGAGCTCGATAGCTGCGCCAAGTGCCGCTCGGGATCCTGAATGCGGATGCGCAATTTCGACGCTCTCTTGAGCACGACCCGATTGCCCGAAGACACTTGTCCAGGCGAGACGCTCACCTGCGTTTGTGTGGTGGACCACTGACATGGGTCGAGATAATTCGCGTCGCGAACGTACACGCACAATTTGAAGGCGCCGTCCGGCAGCCTGGACAGGGCGAAGGCGCCGTCCTGCGCTGTTTTCTCCGACGTGCTGTAAGGCGGCATCGCGCGAATGGCGATCACGTGGGCGCCTGCGACAGGCTTTCCGTCTTCGCCGGCTACAACACCCTGGATGCTTGCGGTATTCTGCGCGCACAGGGATGCGGCTGACAACAAGGCCATCGCTATAAAAGCAGGTTTTTGAATTATCCCTGTCATGTTTTCCTCACTTTTTCCCCATGACCGCACGTGCCATCCCGAAAAGGAACACACCTACGCTCCTGTAAAACTTGTATCTTTGTCTCAACTTACCTAACCATTCACCAGGCGGGAAACTGCGTTTGGTAGGATATCGGAATACATAAGGAAGGTACAGTACTTACGCAGCGTTGCCAACAGAATAATCTCCACAGAATGATCTCCCCGGCCAAACTTCCTAACTTAAAGCAGTAAATCCCAGTGGGCTCCCGCCTTTACTCCGGAATCGCGCAGGCGCGCGGCAAAACTCACTGGGCTATCCGGCGCATCGCCGCGACGCGCCACAGTCCGTCAAAATACCTGAGTGGGCGCGCCAGACTAGACTCGTCCCGCTGAGGCGAACCCCTCCGGATTGCGCCGTGTCATGATAACCCAAGCCCATGCGGTTCTGGATCACCAAGAACAGCGAACTGTCCGTTCACGAGCAACTCGCGCGCCAAATCCTCCTTGCGATTCTTAGCGAAGATCTGCCTGCCGGACGCAAATTACCGAGTGTCCGTGCACTGGCGCGCCGCCATCATATTCACGCCAACACCGTCAGCGCCGCCTATCACGACCTGCTCACGCAAGGGTGGCTCGAATTGCGCCGCGGCAGCGGGTTGTACGTTCGCGCGCTGCACGATTCGAGCGATCGGTCAACTGACCTTGACCGTTCGCTTGCAGGGTTCCTGCAAAACGCGCGCCGCCATGGCTTCGAACCCGAGGAGGTTCTGCAGCGTCTCGACCGCCTGGTTCGAACCCGCACCTACGAGCGGATTGTCATTGCTGAGCCGGAACCCGCGATGCGCGAGATTCTACTCGCGGAGATTCGTGACCACGTCCAAGTCCCGGTCGACGCCGTCGCGAAGCCGGATTCTGTCGAAGCTTCGCAACTCAGCGGGAGCCTGGTAGTGGCACTCCCTACGCGCGCCGATAACGTCCGTCGCAGCCTCCCTCAAGGCGCCTTGTGCGTCCCCCTGCGCTTACGATCCGTGTTTGTGGCGCTCGAACAGCAAACCATGCCCCGCCCGGACGCCGTGATTTCGATCGTCTCCTGTTCCGTCGAGATACGCCAATGGGCGCGCGCCATGCTGCTCGCCGTCGGACTCGATCCCGACTGCGTATGCGACGTCGATACCTCCGACAGCGCATGGCAGAACCGCCTCGGTGCAAGCGCGCTGGTTGTGACCGACGTCGTGACCGCGCGCCAGTTAACCGCGGGCTGCCCAGCCAAGGTCTTTCGCGTCATCGCCGACTCCTCGATCGCAGAACTGAAACAGCTCTGCGGCGCCTGATCTTGTGACACTCGCGAAAGTGTCACAAATCGCGCGCAGCCCGCGGGAGTCTAGCTTTACTCTGGGCTTGCCATGCATCTCGCACGCGCTCTTGCTTGTGTAACCCTGATCGCTCGGCTGGCGGCCGCTCCTCCGGAACAACTTCCGGAATCGGTGAAAGCTCTCTTTAATAATCCGCGTTTAGGGCGCGCACGATTGACTGCCACAGATGGGTCCGTGGTGGAGGGACACATTGCCCGGGTCACCAACCAGTTCGTAGCGGTCAGTTACGGCCACGTCGATTGCGGTACCTTCGAGTGGTCCGCGATCGCCGACATTCAGTGGCTGCCGTATCCACAACCACGCGTGACGGTATTGAGCGAGGTAGCAAGAAACATAAAAATCATGGGATGGCTTGTCTACCTCCTCCCCGTTATCATTCAAGGAAACATCAAAGACGGGTTCTACAGGCTGGTTACTATATCGGACGCTCGTTACGGCAGGTGGGTCTCCACGTCTGCGAACGGGTCATCGAGCAGGATCGAGCTCAGCCGCCCGCGCGGCGTTTGGCGCGAGGATATCGACATAGTGACGGGCCGATATCGAGTAGAGGCTGGAAAGCTGCACCTTCAATATGACTCTAGCGCAGCTGAGAAGATCATCCCGATACGCTTCGATTGCGCCTATCTCATATTCGGTAACTCGAACTCTCTGCTCCCGCTGTGGTCACATGGGCGGCATCGACCTGCTTCCGCGCCCATTGTCGGTCGATGGCGTGAGTATGGGACCCTCGAAAAAATGTGGGAATTCGCGGAGGACGGCGCCTTCAAAACGACCGTGACTCGACTCAGCTCCGGCAACCTCAAAAAGACCAAGGGTGGCTTCGAAATCACCTGGACTTATCCCAGTGATCCAGCAGCCGTGCCGAGCTGGGAGTTGCACGTATCGAAAGATCGTCTCTACGGCGATGTGGCAGGCAAGCCGGTGGAATACCGCCGCGCCCGCTAAATATGCGGCGCCCAGAGCACGCACCAGATCTTCCCCGCATTGCACCTCCCCCTTCTCCCACTACCAGGATTCTTTTGGAGTCGATTTGAGCTGGGCGCGATGCAACGCTCGTTCGACCTTGGCTGGTTGTCGTGAGTAGAGACTGTTTAGTCTGTCGGTGACGGTTCCGGACGGCTTTGCACTTGCGGCCCTTCGACGAGCCGCGACAGCCACAGGCCGGTCTTTCGAAGTCTTCCCCACAATCACATTCTCCACACCAACCGACGCATCGCGAATAGCGCAATCAGGTGCAGCGCTCCCATGAAAACGAACATCGGTGTGTAGCCAAAATGGCTGACGACGAATCCCGGAATGACGGACGAAAACAAAAACCCGCCAAACCCTCCCGCGCATCCGCCGATGCCGGTTACCGAGGCCACCGCGTTCCTCGGAAATGCGTCGGACGTGGTCGTGAACAGGTTCGCGGACCAGCCTTGGTGCGCCGAGGTCGCAAGACTCACCAGCGCAATCGTGAGCACTGGGCCCGGAGCGAAGACCGCCATCGCCGCGATCGGCATCATCGCGGCGAAAATCGCCATCGTGGTCTGGCGCGCCCGGCCCGTTTCCCACCCGCGCCGGATGAAGAAGCCCGAGAGCCATCCGCCACCCACGCTGCCGATGTCCGCCATCAGGTAAACCACCGGAAGCGCCCAGCCGATCTCCTTCAAGTCGAATTTCCGCACGTCGTACAAGTACGGCGGCAGCCAGTAGAGATAAAACCACCACACCGGATCGGTGAGAAACTTGCCCGCCGCGAAGCCCCACGTCTCCCGAAACCGAAGCGCGGCGAGCCAGCCGATCTGAGGCTCCTTGCCTTCACCGGGCTCCGGATTGAAATCGGGTTTCCGGTAAAAAATCAGCCACAGCACCACCCAGAACAGCCCGCTGATCGCGGTGATGAAGAAGCTCTGCCGCCAGCCGTACTGCATGTTCATCCACACGAAAATCGGCGGCCCGATCATCGACGCGACATTGGTGCCCGCATTGAAAATGCCCGTCGCGAACGCCCGGTCCTTCTTGGGGAACCACTCGGCGACGCCTTTGATCGCGGCCGGAAAGTTGCCTGCCTCGCCGAAACCGAGCATCGCGCGCCAAAAACCCAGTTCCATCGCCGTGCGCGCTCCCGAGTGCAGCGCCGCCGCGATCGACCACCAGATGATCGCCGTCGCATACCCGATGCGCGTCCCGAACCGGTCGATGAATTTTCCTGCGACCAGAAATCCCAGCGTGTACGCGAACGTGAACGCCCCCGTCAGGTTACCGTAGTCCTGATCGGTGAGATTCATGTCCTTGCGGATAACCGGAATCAACACCGAAAACACGATCCGATCCAGGTAGTTAATCGTCGTCGCTCCGAAAAGCAGCGCCAGCACTACCCATCGATACGATCGGCTCGCGTGGCCAAGCATCTGTGAGAGTGTAACAGGCAGTGGGGCGGCGCGTGGGCCGCGACGGCCTCTCAGGCCGCCTGCTAGACTGGCAGTCTCATGAAAGCAGTGGTCCTGGCGGCAGGGCGGGGAAGACGGATGGGCGACCTCACCGGTGCGCGCCCTAAGCCCATGCTCGAAGTGAACGGGCGGCCGATGCTGGCGTACGTCGTCGAGCGGCTCGCGTCGGCCGGCTGCGCCCCCGCGCTCATCGTCACCGGATACCACGCCGAAGCCATCGAGAGCTACTTCGCGCCGCATTCTCTGCGCCCGGCGTTCATCCGCCAGTCCCCCATCGACGGGACCGGCAGCGCCGCCTTGCTCGCACGCGACTTCGCCGCCGCCGATCCCTTTCTGCTCACCTTCGGCGACATCCTCGCCGACGCCGTCACCTACACCGGAATCGTCGCTGCGTTCGAAGCCGAGCCGCGAGTCGAAGCGGTTCTTGCCGCCAGGCATGTGGACGACCCGCATCAGGGCGCGGCCGTCTATGTCGAGCGCGATTGCATCACGCGCATCGTCGAGAAGCCGCCGAAAGGCACATCGGCGACGCCCTGGAATAGCGCCGGCATTTACGTCTTCGGTCCCTCGATCTTCGACGAGCTTGCGCGCGTGCCCCTCTCCCCGCGCGGCGAGTACGAGCTCACCAGCGCCGTCTCGCAGTTGATCGATCGCGGCGCCCGCCTCCGGATGTTCCCGGTTGAAGGCCGCTGGCGCGACGTCGGCCGCCCCGAAGACCTCCAAGCCCTCCAGGATTAGGTGAGGCAGGGTTTCGCCTGCCCGCAGTTTCTTTGTGAGCACGCGTCGCCGCTTTCCACGGGAACAAATCCCCTCCGCCAATCGTAGAAACAACAGATCACACCACGGAGGCTGGGCCGATGAATCTCTGGAACGACGTTCGCTTCGGCGTTCGGATGCTGGCGAAGAACAAGGGTCTGACAGGGGTCATCACGCTGGCTCTCGCGCTCGGAATCGGGGC
>JBOGMR010000046.1:0-2683 GCA_050746825.1 Bryobacteraceae bacterium
TTCTGAGCCACGACCGTTAGGGAGTGGTCATTGGCATACGCAAACAGTAACGGCGTCGTGTTTAGCAGCCACATCATCCAACACGGGAATCGGGGCGCCGCGGATCTCCAGGCGGTCAGGATCGAAGCGGGCGGCAAGAAGCGTCCGCTACGTCGCGCCCGAGCTTCGTGTCTGTGGCGCGGAAGACGGCTCCCATGCCTCCTTCACCAAGCTTGGAGACGATGCGGTAGTGGGCGATTAGTGGAATCCGGGCTCATCGGCAGGCGTTAGGGGAATGGTATCATCCTCGGACCGCTACCACCCGGATTCATCATTGCCTGCCCAGCCCACTTGCTGTCGGCTTGAAGGCCGCACTCTCGTCGAGCTTGCGGATCCAGATATTGCGGAACTTCATCGTAGTGAACGGCGCCTCCGGGAACCCGCTGTGGTCCTGGAGCATCAGCGGCCCGGCCTGATCGAGGCCTTCCGCGGCGCAGTTGTCACCCTTCTGAATCACCACGTGGTCCTGCACGAGGACGCCGTTGTGGAGCACGGTAACGGCGCCTCGCGTTTTGAAACCGCCGTCCGAAGCGCAGCGGGGGGCGTGAAAGACGATGTCATACGTCTGCCACTGCTCGGGCGGACGGCTGGCATTGACCAGCGGAGGCGATTGGCCGTAGAGCGCGCCGCACGCACCGGTCGGGTGCGTGGGATTCTGATACGAATCGAGGATCTGGATCTCATAGCGCGCCTGAATGTACACGCCGCTATTGCCGCGCAACTGATCCTTCTGATCGGGCATGAGCGGCACCATGAACTCGAGATGAATCTGGGCGTCTCGGAACGTGACCTTGCTGAGCATGTTGCCGTCGCCGGAACGGCACGCCATGGCGCCGTCCGAAACCGGACACCGTGCGGGAAGGCCGTCGTCGACGGTCCAGCCGGACAGGTCGGAGCCTCCGAACAGGACGATAGCGTCGGCGGGCGGCTTGGCCGCATCGCCCGGATCCACCACACGCGGTTGAGCGTCGCCGTCGGGCTGAGCCCGCGCGAGCAGGCAGAGCATCGAAAAAATGATCAGTTTCGCGCTCATACCCAGGACTCTAGCACAGACCGGTGCTTCAACTCGGTAGTCCGCTAAATCATAGCGCACTACCCACCTCTGCAATCGCCGCGCAAGCCCGGATACAATAGAAGTGTCCGATGAAGTCCTCCTCGACGGAGGCTGCCGTGCGCGACGCCGCAGGCATCCGGGCCGCCGTTGAGCGCTTCCTTACCTCCTCCCGAAGACCTGCCCTGCTAGAACCCGGCGAAGAACTATTTGATCTGCGGCCGGACTCGTTCGCGCTATCGGAAAGGAACTCGCGCCTGACCATCGAGGCGTGGGACGAGACGCGCAACCTGGTGCGGCGCGTGACCGCTCTGGGCGAGGAGCGGCGCGGGCGTCTGGAGTTGGTGATCGAGCGGTTCGCGCGGAAGGAAGGGCGCATGTGGCTGATCGATCTCGAGCAGCCGCAGGCGCAGGAGACGCGGCAGCGGGGCGAGCGGCTGGTGTTTCGAGAGAGGTTCCGCCGGTTTCTCTCGCGCGAATTCAGCGGCTGGCGGCTCGCGGAGCTGTCGGCCGAAAAAGATCTGGAGCACACGCTGTCGCCGGCCTATCCCAGAGCGTTGCTGCGAAAGGGCCGGAACGGGATAGCCGCGATCAGCGCGCCTGCGGAGTGCGTTGACCCGGACGGAGCGTTGAGCTTCGGGCTGATTTGGCTCAGCTATCTGAGGAGGCGCGAGCGCGGCGTCGCCATCGGCCAGATCGTGCTCTACCTGCCGGCGGGCTCTGAGCGGACGACGTGCCAGCGGACCCGGTTCCTCGATGGCGGAGGCGCGAGGTTTGAAGTCTACGCGTACGGTGAGGACGACTCGGCAGCGCCCGTGTGCGCCCAGGACTACGGAAACTTCGACACACGGATCGAGCCCGCGCACGCGACGCCCCCCGAGGCGCAGGCCTGGGTCGAGCGGCTCGCGCATCTTTCGTTCGTCGAGCCCGTGCCGATGGGTGACGGCGCCGTCAGCCTCCGGGTGCGTGGGCTGGAGTTCGCGCGTACGTGCGGGCACGAACTGCTGTTTGGGCTGCATCGGCGGGCTGCGGCGCGGGAGCACAACCTGGCGGAAGTCGAGCGGCTCGCCAGGGAGCTCGCTGACCTCCGCTCCGTCGACGCGGCCGGACCGCTTGCCTCCGCGTTGCCCGAGGCCTGGCTGGAATCGGCGGTGCGCGCGAATCTGCCAATGATCGATGCGTATCTGAGGCCCTCGCCTCTGTACGGGCAAGTGCCTGCCTGGGCCGGTGGAGAGCGGGGGATTCCCGATCTGCTCGCCGCGGACCGCAGCGGACGCCTGGCTGTTCTCGAACTGAAGGCCTCCGAAGACTTGCATCTGCCGCTACAAGCGCTCGACTATTGGATGCGAGTGAAGTGGCACCTCGATCGGGGAGAATTCGAGGGTCGCGGTTACTTCCCCGGCGTCGCGCTTCGAAAGGAGCCGCCGCGCATTCTATTGGTAGGGCCCGCGCTGGAGTTTCATCCAACCACGGAAACGATCCTCGCGTATTTCTCCAGCGAAGTCGAGGTCGAGCGCATCGGGCTGTGCTCCGGTTGGCGTGAATGCCCGCGCGTGATGTTCCGGTTGTGCGGAGCGGCGCGCCCGCTCTCGC
>JBOGMR010000047.1:0-6454 GCA_050746825.1 Bryobacteraceae bacterium
TTCCAACCTTGGGCAGCTAGCGCGGAGCGATAACCTCAACCGTGCTCGCCGCCCTCCCGGATTGTATAGAATGAATCCAGCAAGCTTCGCCGGTGCATCTTGCTCACCGGCCAGGATAAGACGGTTAGAAATCCGTTGGAGGTTCCATGATTCGCAATCTTGTTCTGAGCGTGGCGGTGCTTCTGCTCGCGGCGCCCCGATCTCTTCCCCAAACAACGTTTGCAACCCTCACCGGTGTGGTCACCGACGCCGCAGGCGCGGTCGTGCCGCGCGCCAAAGTGTCCGCCACGAACACCGAAACCAACATCACGACGGAGAACTTTTCAAACGACTCCGGGAACTACACCATTGCACAGCTCAAGGACGGTATCTACACGCTCCGAATCCAGGCGGCCGGATTCCGCGAGTTTCACGTGCAGGACATCGTACTCACTACGCGCGACATCCGCCGCATCGATGCGCAGCTCGACGTCGGCAGCGTGGACACGCGTGTCGAAGTCACGGCAGGCGCCACGCTGATCGAAACCGAAACGGCTCGTATCAGCGATACCAAGGACGCCTTCCTGATGAAAACCATCCCGCTGAACACGCGCTCGATTTGGGCGTTCCTCGCTTTGGCGCCGAACGTACTTCAGGCCGGCGCCGGGAGCACGATTCGCTTCGCCGGAAGCCGCGGCAATCAGTCGAACTGGGCCATCGACGGAATCACCATGGCGGACGGCGTCGACAACACGCAGATCGGCCCGCTTGCCAATTACATCGAATCGTTCCAGGAGATGAAGATCGACATCTCGAACAACACCGCCGATTTCGGCACCATCGGCCAGGTCACATTGATCTCGAAAAGCGGCGCCAACGAACTGCACGGCAGCGTCTTCGATTACTACTCGACCCCGGTGTTCCGTGCGCGGAACCCGTTTGCGCTCGCGCGGCCCGCGGGCGTCTCGCACACCCCTGGCGGCAGCGCCGGTGGACCCGTGTGGATTCCCAAGCTCTATAACGGCCGCAACAAAACGTTCTTCTTCGCCTCTTACGAAACTTCACGCGGCAGCCCGGTGACCGACAACTTCAACCCCACCGTGCCGCTGCCGGCCTGGCGTGAAGGTAACTTCTCCGGCCTGGGCAGCACGATCATCTACGACCCGCTGACGAACCAACCCTTCGCCGGAAATCGCATCCCCGCGAATCGCGTCAATGCGGTGTCATCGAAGATCCAGGAGCGATTCTATCCACTGCCGAACTTCGGCGCCACCGGCGTCCTGGCGAGCCAGAATTACCGCGAGAGCCGGCTGCGCTCGCGCGATCCGAACAAATATTGGACCGTGCGCGGCGATCATCGTTTCTCGGGCAACGACTCGATCTTTGGGCGCTACACATTTCAGCGCGCCAAGAACACGCCCCACGAGGGGAACCTCCCAGGCGTCGGCCGCCGCTTCCAACAGCGTGACAATCGGGCAGCCGCCATTTCTCACACCCACACCTTCCGCTCCAATCTGATCAACGAAGCGCGCTGGGGATACGCACTGAACAACAATCCGGTCGAAGGGCCTGTCAACGGACCCGCGCTCGTGAAGGAACTCGGGCTGGTGGGCCTCGCGCCCGATCTGCCCGATATCAGCGGCATCCTCAAGGTGAACTGGTCCGGCGTGGGATTGACCCCGGTTTCTCAAGCCGATTACACTCGGCCCGGATTCCGCAATCACCTGGAAGAAATTCAGGATCACGTGAGCTGGTTCCGGGGGCGCCACAGCCTCAAAATCGGCGGGCACCTCACGCGTGTCGCGTGGGACAGCCTCTCGGCGAATGCGAATCTGTTCGGAAATGTGACTTTTTCGAACCGCTTCACCAGCGGCGGCAGCGCAACCCAGGGGCATCCTTATGCCGATTTCCTTCTGGGCATTCCGACCAGCGCCGCGCGCGCCTTCCCGCCCTTGCTGGTTCTGCGCAATCGCTGGCAATATGACTTTTTCGTCGCCGACGAATTCAAAGTCAGCTCAACCCTCACCCTGAGTCTAGGCATTCGATATGAGCTGCATCAGGGCTGGCGTGAAGCCAGCAACCTCACTTCGATGTTCGACATCGCCTCCGGCAAGATCGTCATCGAAGACGGCGCGGCGAGCAAAGTGAGTCCGTTGTTCCCGCGCAACTACGTCGACATCGTGGAAGCTTCTTCGCTCGGACTGCCCGGGCGCACGCTGATTCGTAAGGACACCAATAATTTCGCGCCCCGCGCCGGCGTAGCCTGGCGCCCGTTTGGGCCGAACACGGTGTTTCGCAGCGGCATCGGAATCTTTTACGACGCCGTCCCGCGCAATCTGAATCAGGGCGGAATTCCGTTCGTGCTGAACGAGCCGTCCTACACGAATCCGGCCAACAACCCGGATGTGATCTTCCCGCGCGTGTTCCCCGCGACCGGACTGGCCGGACCAACGACGGTGGCCATCCCCGCAGCCGTCAATCCGAATCTGAAAATCCCCTACAGCATGCAGTACAACCTGACCATTGAACACCAGGTCTGGCAGACCGGGTTTCGCCTCTCGTACATTGGAACGAACACGCGGCAGGGTGACTGGAGCTACAACTACAATTCGCCGCTGCCGGATACCCGGCCCTACATCGACAAGCCTCGGGCCTTCCCGCAGTATCCGGACATCTCCTACTTTACCAACGGCGCCGGGCATCAGTATCATGGGCTCACCGCCGAAGCGGAGCGTCACCTGAATCGCGGATTGTACATGCAGACTTCGTGGACCTGGGCGCGCGACATCGGCGACCTCGAGCGCGGCGGTTCGCCCGAGAACCCGTTCGATCGCAGATCCGAGCGCTCGGTCTGGCTCGACATCCCGACGCACCGCTTCAACACAAACTTTATTTATCAGTTGCCCTTCGGCAAAGGCAGGCCGATGTTCTCCAGCCTGTCGCGCTGGGCGGACGCGATCGCCGGAGGCTGGGACCTTACCGGCGTCTTCAGCTATCACTCAGGACAGTTCCTCACGCCGCAATGGAGCGGCCCCGATCCGGCCGGCACTGCATTCACCGCCAGCCGCACCCCGGCCAACGTAACTCGCCGGCCGGATCACTTGCGGGACGCGAATCTCCCGCCCGGCCAGCGAACCGTAAACCGCTGGTTCGACGCCGCGGCATTCGACGCGCCGGACCCAGGCCGCTTCGGAACGTCGGCGAAGGGCGTGATCAAAGGACCGAACGTCAAGGTGTGGCATTTCGGCATCGTGAAGAACTTCGTCTTCTCCGACCGGGGCCCGCGCTTCCGCTGGGACCTTACCGGCACTAACATTCTGAATCACCCGAACTGGAGCAATCCGCAAGTGAACATCTCGCAAGCGGCCAATGTCGCCGTGATCAGCGGCGTCGGCGGCGTCAACGGCGCATCGACCGGCGACCTACCCGGCCCCCGCGCCCTGCGCATGGGTTTACGCCTGGAGTGGTGACCGATCGCCCCGAGCGTCATAAATAATTGCGTATCCGCTCCTCTACCGGCTCGGCATCGGTTTCTGAGCCACGACCGTTAGGGAGTGGTCATTGGCATACGCAAACAGTAACGGCGTCGTGTTTAAAACACGAACCTGGCGCCGAACTGGATGATCCGGGCGTCCTGGCCGACCACATTGTACTGGCCGAAGTCAGTCGCCGTAATTATGCGCGAAATCTCCTGAAACGACGTGTTATTGAACATGTTGTAGAACTCAGCGCGAATCTGAAACTTGGCGCTCTCAGTCACGTTGAAGTTCTTGTACACGTTGCAGTCGAAGTTGCGTTCGCCATTCAGGCGAAACACATTGCGGCCCAGAGTACCGAAATTACCGAGCAGCGGCTGCGACAACCCCAAGCTGTCGGCATAGGTGGCAACACGCGTAAGAGGATCGCTATTCAAGCCAGACGGCGCCCCAGCCGATCCGGCGGGCTTGGGATTGAAATCCACGGGACCGGCGACGTTGGGACGAACGGCCCCGCCGCCGCCTATCACGGTCAGCGGGCTCAGACCGCGGCGAGCGCCGGCCTCGAGCGTCGCCGGGAAGCCCGAACGGAAGCTCGTAATGCCGCTGAAGCCCCAGTTGCCCACCAGGTTGCGCATCAGCCAACTGCCCGAACCGCGGAACCATTGCGGCTCCCACTGATGCACGATCACGAGCCGGTGAGTCAGATCAAATTGCGAGGCTGAGCGGTTGTTGCGGTTGTCGCGGGGATTCTGCTGGTTGCTCGAGTCGTTAATCAAGACTCCCAGCACGTCCGAGCCGTCGTCGATTGATTTGGCAAACGAGTAGTTGGCGTTCAGCATGAACGTCCGGCTGAGACGCTTCTGCGCTTCAAACTGGAAGCCGTGATAATTGGAGTTCGCTGAACTGTCCACGTAGACGATGCCGTTGTAGCGGGGATCGATGCGGTTGCTGACTGCTGTTGCGCCTCCGTTCTGCGCCGCGAACGCAGCCTGGAATTGCGATAGCCGTGCCGTCTCGTCCGCCAGGCTGGCCGCCGCGGCCGGTGGGGCGGCAATCAGGTTGAGGTCTCGCGAACGCAACAGGTAGTTGCCCTTCGTACCCACGTAGCTGGCCTTCCACACAATGCCGAACTGGTCCCGCTGCACACCCAGGTTCCACTGGTGCACCTGGGGATTGCGCAGCCCGAAATCGATGGCCGGCGAGATGGCCCCGAAGTTACGGACCGTGGTCGAAAGAGCACCCACCTGCGCGGCCGTTTCGCGCTGGATCTGCGCGTTACCCGCGAGAATACTGGCCAGCGAATTCGAGCCCGTAAAATTGGCTTGGCCCGTCAGCACGCCGGCCACGATGAACGGTGGAAGGAAGCGCTGGTTGGTAATCGGGTTCAGGAATATGAAGTCATACGCGATACCATATCCACCGCGGATCACAGTTGTTCGCGAAGAACCCGGATTCCAGGCAAATCCAACCCTGGGGCCCCAGTTGTAGCTGCTCTCGAAAGAGGGTTTTCCGGTTTCGAGCAGGCCGAATGGGCCGGACCCAGCCAAGCCGTGCGCCTGCGTGTTGTTGAGGTTCAGGTTGGAGATGATGCCCTTCATCTCGGTCGGACCGCCAGCCCGTTCCAGGCGAAGTCCGAGGTTCAACGTCAAATTGCGCGTCACCTTCCAGTCATCCTGTACGAACGCGAAGACGTTTTTCACACGATTCTCGCGGACCGATCTGCCAAAGCGCTGCTGAAAACTCAGCGGCCGGCCAGCCTGGAAATCGGCGAAATTCGCGAACGCCAAAAGGGGACGCTGTACCGCGTCGAAGAAGCTGTCCGCCTGGAGATAGTAGTATTCACCGCCAACTTTGAAATAGTGGCGGTTCTTCACGAATGAGAAGTTATCCGTAAACTGATAGGTGCGCTGCTCGCGGCCCTGCGGCAGGCCCTCCCAAATGCCGAACGCGTTGACTGAGCCATCCGAGAAAGTGACGCGGGAGCCGATCGGGAATGGAGTATCGATCGGGAAGACGGCGTCGCTCTGGCCGAAGCCAAACCGGAACTCATTGACCGCCGTGGACCCGAATAGATGAGTATGCCCGGCAGTCGCCTGGCGCGGCTTGCCTTGACTGGTTGCGCCGAATCCCGGCAGGTTGGTGCCAATAAAGGTAAGCCCCGAACTGGCCGTGACGTCGTCTGCCTGGCTATACCGGACCCATAGGCTGTCGCGGCTCGTCAGGTTCACGTCGCCGCGAACGGAATACTGCCAGAAATCGGTTTTGTTCGGAGCCGACGTGGTGATCTGACCTGTCGGCGATGTCGGAACCGCGTGCTGCTGAAACAACGTACGCGCGCTGGGGTCGGTAATCCCCGCCGCCTGCTCCGGCGTCGGCACGCGGGCGATGCGCGTGGCGCCCGCCCCTCGCGTCTTCAGGCCCTGATAGTCCGTATACCAGAAAGCACGGTTGCGTCCATCCAGCAGCTTCGGGATCAAGATCGGACCGCCCACCGCGTAGCCATAATTGTTCCGCCGGAGGATGTTCGTTTTCCCGGTGGTGTCGAAGAACGGCCGGGCGTTCAGTTTGTCGTTGCGGAAAAACTCGAACAGCTCGCCGTGCAATTCGTTCGTGCCGTTCTTCGTTATATAGAGGACCTGCGCGCTCGAGTTGCGGCCGTATTCGGCGTTGAAATTGTTCGTGATGACCTTCACTTCCTTGATCGAGCTGAAATTCAGCGGGTTCAGCGTACCGCCAGTACCCGTCACCGATACATCAGTGGCTGTGATCCCGTCTACCGTGATATTGTTGCCGCGGCCCCGGCCGCCGTTGGAGTTAAAACTCCCTGAACCCAGAAACGGGTTGTTCATTGAGACTGGAGCCACACCGGGCGCGGTCAGGGCGAACAGGTTCGGGTTGCGCCCTACCGGGATCTCCTGGATCACTTCGCCGACAATGGCGGTCTGGATCTGCGAGTTCTCGGTATCGAGCGAGGTGACAGCATCGCTGACTGTCAC
>JBOGMR010000048.1:0-2585 GCA_050746825.1 Bryobacteraceae bacterium
GGCCGCCGCTCGCTGCGCCGGCCACTCCCAGAAAAGTCTCGCAACCTCCCGTGACGCAGCCACGATCCCAAATCGGCGTCACAATCGGAATCGCGAACTCGCGGCTGAAGTCGAGGAGATCCTGCTCGGCTGTCTGGTAGTAGATGCCGCTTCCCGCGACGATCACCGGACGGCTGGCCTCCTGCAGCGACCTGGCGATCTCAGTCTGGTCGCCCGAGGCGGCCGGCGGCTCGGTCTGATCCGGGCTGCGCTTCAAGAGGTCCGCTTCGAGGACTTCCGCGGTCTGCACGTCCATCGGAAACGTCAGGTGCGCGGGCCCTGGCGGCGGCCCAACAGCCGCGTGCAATGCGTCCTCGAAGTCGAACAGGACGCGGTCCGGCTGATCGATGACGCGCGCGAACCTCGTAATCGGATGCGCGAGCGACACCTGATCCATGTCCTGGAAATGCCCCATCCCCGCAGTTCGCAAAGGGCCCGCGCCGGAAATCAGCAGCATCGGCGCGCCATCGAACCAGGCGTTCGCCACGCCCGCGAGTGCGTTCACATGGGCAACGCCGCTCGATACCGCGCACACGCCGGGCAGCCGCGTCAGCTTTCCATAGGCCTCGCAGAGGTACGACGCGGTCTGCTCGTTCCGCGTGTCAACCAGCCGGAGGCCCGCCCTGCGCGCGGCTTGAAACAGAGGGTCGAGTCCGTGGCCGCACAGCGTCGCCATGAACGGAAGACCCAGCTTGGACAAATGTTGAATGAGCCACTCGACCGCCGTCATGCCGGACTATTTTACTTGAGTGCGTACCAGAACTACTGATCCGCAAGGCCGGCTCTTGCCGGAGCCAACAAAAAGGCGCCGGCTCTTGCGAACCGGCGCCCAACAAAAAAGCCGGCCCTTGCGAGCCGGCTCAGCCGACTGGACCGAAGAGTCGTTCCCCCCGAAACCATTCTCCGGTTCGTCTGTACCAAAATGATTGTCGCAGCAGATTGCTTTTCTTACAATAGTTCGCTGGTTACATTACCAAGCTATTTAGTACTAAGAGGTCTGGGACGTGTTTTTCAACGCCCTCAGCGAATGTCCTCATACCACTTCACCAACCGCACCGGTGACACGCCCAGCGTATACAGGCCCTGGATCGCAACCCACTGCCACATCGTCGTGAACAGGCCCGCGTTGCGCCAGCGCCGGTCGGACACGCGGAGCGGCGCGCGCAGGAACGCCAGCCTGCCCGTCTTCCACAACCGTCGCGCGAATTCGTAGTCCTCCAGAATCGGCCACGGCTGGTAGCCGCCCATCGCAACAAAAACATTCCGGCGGCAGAAAATTCCGGAGTCCCCGTAAAAAATCCCGGCAAATCGCCGCCAACGGTTCACCCAGTCGAAGATGCGGCAGACCCAGTCCTCGCCGTCATAACGGATATCGAAGTTGCCGCCGATTCGGGAGGCATCGCTCATCGCCGCGCGAAGGCCGGCGAGCGCACCGTCGCTCAGACGCACATCGGCGTGCAGGAAGAGCAACACGTCCCCGCGGGCCGCTTCCGCGCCGGCGTTCATCTGCACGGCCCGGCAGGCCGCCGCCGCGATCACGCGCACTTCCGAATAGACGCTCGCAATCTCGACCGTTCGATCGGTTGACGCGCCATCCACCAGCAGAATCTCATCGGCGCCGGCTGCGCAAAGATTCTCGAGCAAGCCGGCGACGGTGCTCTCCTCGTTGCGCGCAGGAACAATAATTGAGATGGAAGGCTGCGGCATTCCGCCGGCTAATTCCGCGACCCGACCCCCTCGGTTCGCCCCGCCAGGGGATGCACTGCCGCGCCGCCGCACACCGCCACGCCGTGTTTGATCAGCGCCACCAGCAGATTATAAAGCAGCGCGTACACCACTTGCTCGGAAATGGGCTGCTTGCCCGGCAACCGGAACGTCGACGGCAGCTCTTTGGCGATTTTCATCCGCAGCGCATTCTGCACCGGCTTGCCGGCGCGGTCCCTCTGGTTGGCGATGCTGATCGGTGTCTGCATCACCGCGCCAGTGCGGCCCTCCACGTAAAACTGGCAGCGCGAAAACCAGCCCAGGTTCGCCGGGTCGGCCGCGTCGAACAACAGCAGCGGCGACTGCCGGCTCTGTGAGGTCAGATCCATGATCAGGTTCCGCGAGTTGTCCTCCAGCTTCACCTCGAAGCCGGCCTGCTTCGCGACGCTGGTGACCAGATCGGGATCGAGCTCGAGCAGAATCAGCTTGTGCGAGCCGGCCTGAAGAACCTGCATTAGCTTTCATTCTAGCAGGCGGTCGCTGCGGCTTCGCCAAACACCGGCCGTCTGCTAGACTGGCAGTCCGAATCATGCCCAAGCGCGCGCCCGCCGGGGCCCTGGTCCTTTTCGATATTGACGGCACCCTGCTCCGCCGCGCCGGATCGCATCATCGCCAGGTCCTGGTCGATGCGGTGCGCAAAATCATCGGCCTCGAAACGTCGCTCGACCACATCCCGCTCCACGGCATGCTCGACCCCGATATTCTCAGCCGGATGATGCTCGACGGCGGCGCGCCGGCGCGTCGTGTCCGCCAGGCGATGCCCGAGATCATCCGCTACGCGC
>JBOGMR010000049.1:0-4673 GCA_050746825.1 Bryobacteraceae bacterium
GCGTCATACAAATCGGGCTTATGACCGAGTAGCCCGCTCACTCACGTTATGATGCTGGGATGCGATTTGTCTGGATGTTGGCGTTTGCGGCTTCGTGCCTGGCGGCCAGTGCGCGCGACGTGCTGCGCGAGCTGATCGAAATCGACACGACGCATTCGACCGGGAGCAGCACGGTGGCCGCAGAGGCGATGGCCGCGCGTCTTCGCAGCGCCGGTTTTGCGGCTTCGGACATACAGGTGCTGGGGCCGCATCCAAAAAAGGGCAACCTGGTCGCGCGTCTCCGCGGCACGGGCGCGCGCAAACCGATTCTGCTGCTGGCGCATCTTGACGTCGTTGAAGCGAAGCGCGAAGACTGGTCGTTCGATCCGTTCAAGCTCCTCGAACGCGACGGCTTTCTCTACGGGCGAGGCACGGGCGACGACAAGGGACAGGCGGCGATCTGGATTGCGAACCTGATCCGCTACAAGCAGGAAGGCTACCGGCCCGAACGCGATTTGATCGTCGCCTTAACCGCAGACGAAGAGTCCGGAGGCACACACAACGGCGTCGAATGGCTGCTCAAGACGCATCGCCATCTGATCGATTCCGAATTCTGTCTTAACGAGGGCGGCGTCGGGTACTCGAAGGACGGCCGCCGCATCGTCAATCAGGTGCAGGTCAGCGAGAAGGCCACCCTGAACCTGCTGCTCGATATCAGAAACTCCGGCGGCCACAGCTCCATGCCGCGCCGCGACAACGCCATCTATGCGCTCGCTCGGGCAATCGGGCGCATCGAGGAGTTCGAATTCCCGGTGACGATGAACGAAGTAACGCGCCAATATTTTGCGCGGATGTCGCAGACGGAAACAGGACAAACAGCGAAGGACATGGCTGCTATCGCACAAGCAAAACCGGATCCCGCAGCGGCGCGCCGGCTCTCCGCGCAGCCGTACTACAACGCGCTGATGCGCACGACGTGTATTCCCACGCGGCTCGAGGGCGGCCATGCCGACAACGCGCTGCCGCAGCTCGCGCGAGTGGTCGTGAATTGCCGGCTACTGCCCGGCGAAGATCCGGCCGCCGTGGAAACGACGCTCAAAAAGGTGATCCGCGAACCGGAGATCGAGATTCGCCGCCGAAGTCAGCCAAAACTGAGCAAGCCATCCGCGCTCGACGCCGGCATCCTTGGACCTGTCGAGAAGGTCACCCGCGCCATGTGGCCCGGAGTGATTGTGGTCCCGGTGATGATGACCGGCGGTACCGACGGCAGAGATCTGCGCAACGCCGGGATACCCACGTACGGCGTGTCGGGCGTGTTCTACGAGATGGACGGCGTGCGGTGGCACGGACGCGACGAGCGCATCGGCGTCAAGGAGTTCGCCGGCGCGGAGGAGTTTCTGTACCGCCTGGTGAAAGAATTCGCCGCAGGCAAGTGAGCGGGTGATGCTGTCCGCGCCCCGGATTGTTTCAATTCGAACTCATTCCACGTTGAACGTATTGGCCGGCGACTGCGCAAACGTGGACTCACCGTTCGGCGTATCCACGCGCACAATGCGGTCGCCTTTGTCAGTGCCGCTGGCGATTGTCACGCTTGCAGTGAGTTGAGTCCCCGCGGCGTTCACTTGCACGATCGACGCCTTGAGCCCTTTGTCGGTTTGCCCGAACGGCCCATGGTTGTTTTTCCCGCTGTTACCGCCGCCCTTGCCTTTTCCAGGCAGACTATCCGGGTCCACAAACATCACCTCGGTGACTCCCCGAAGCCCCGTGCCGTTAATCGTGATGGTGAAGGTAGAGTTCGCCCTGCCCGATTTCGGACTGATCGAAGAGATCTGCGGCATGTTGGCGGCCTTCTCACGATCGTTCCGGTTGTCGCGATCGTCGTCTTCCTCTTCGTTTTCGCTGCGGACGGCGTTGATACGCGCGATCACCCGATTGGTATTGAGGTCGATCAGCACAACGTTGCCGCTTCCCTGGTTGGAGACGAGCAGCACGTTGTCGAGCGTATCGATGGCGAGCGCGCGCGCTCCGAGCCCGACTTTGATCGACGTCGGGCTCAAGTTCGTTCCGATGCCGGTGAGCCGCGCCGTGGTGACCGAACCACCCGATTGATTCGCGAAGAACACGTTCGTACCGTTGAACACGATGTCGCCGGAGCCGCCGGATTTATCCGGATTCACATTGAGCGACCCGACGATACCTCCCGTGGCGAGAAGCATCACGACGACTTTGCCTTCGTTGTGGCCGCTCGGCTCGCTGATCAACGCGATTCCCAGCAAAGGAACCACAAGGATCGAGCTCGGTCTTGAATTCGCGCCAAGGTTGAAAGTATCGACGACGGTTCCATTGGCAAGATTGACGACACTCACGGTACCGTCGCTCTGATTGGTCACGTAGGCCCGTCCCGCGATCGGATCGATCGAAACGTCGCGCGGCGAGCGTCCCACGGCGATGGCCGCCGTGACCTGCCGGGTCAGCAGATTCACGACGGTGACGTTATCGGTATCCTGATTGACGACCACCGCGAGGTTCCCGATCGTGGCGACGCTCGATGGTCCCCCGCCGACAACCACTTCGCCCAGCACCTGGAAAGTCGTCAGGTCGATAATGGCGATTCGATCCCGCTCGCGCTCCGCCACGACGGCCAACGTCGCCGCCTCATTCACAGCGATTGCGACCGGCTCGGCGCCATCCCGCAGCGTGATAGTCCGGACTACGGCGCGCCGGCGGACATCAATGACGCGCACGACATCGTCGTTCTCATCGGTGAGGAGCACCAGGCTCGTCGCCGGAATATAAGCCAGGCTCGCGATCTCGCGCCCGCGCCCTGAGTTCTCGGATCGAGTGGGAAACTCGCCCTGGCCGGGGTTCGGCAGGATCACGATCTCGACCACGTTGCTCGTCTTACCGCCGGCGGTGATGGACACTTCGACGCGCCCTGCGCCGGCCATCGACGGCAGCAGTTCGACGTTGATCTGCTGCAGGCCGATGAACCCGGGAGCAAGACCCCAGAACTGCAGCGGGACGATGACGCCGTCAATGCGTACCACCGGCTGCGCCGAGAGATCGAGGCCGGTCGCGTAAATCGCGAGAAAAGTCGGGCGTCCATTCGTGGTGACTGTGAACGGGCCTCTCTGGAAGGTCACGGCGTTGATAATTGCACCGTCGCGGGTGCCGGCCCCGTTCAGCGTGAAGATTCCTGGAGCGCCCGCCTTCTCGACTGTCAGGATTTTCGTGAAACTTCCAGTCGGAGACGTCAAGAGCAGCGTTTGTTGACCCACCGGCACGAGGGGGTCAATCTGCGCGTTGATCTGAGTCGGAGAAACATACCACAGGTTGGATGCCGCGCCCCCGATCGTAATGGTAACTCCACCCAGCGTCTTCGGCGGCCCGGAGGGATTGGCTGCTTGCGCGGTGACGTTGGTGAGGTTAGTCCCGCGGATCGTGATGATGGATCCGGGCGTCAAAGTAGTGTTCGAGACGAACGATGCGGCGTTGGAGACGCTCAGGATTTGAGCGTTAGCGAGCGAGCCGATCGCGGCGAAAAGTACGGCGGCGCGTAATTTGTACACACGGAGGGTGGAAATCTTTTCCATGGCTGGTAGCCATCCTTTGCGCTTAGGCGATTGGGGGGACGCGGACGAGATACTTGTGCAATTCGGATGCCGGGCGATATACTCACCTGCATTATGAGCCACGTCGTCTCCCGGCGGCTATTCCTGCGGACTGCCGCCTCCGCTGGCGCTGCGCTCGCCGCGCCATCCTTTGCCCAGGAAGCGGTGCCGAAGATCTGGGTTTACGTCGGCTGCTACACGGCCCGCGGCCAAGGGATCTATGTTTACGAAATGAACCCGTCCACCGGCGCGCTTTCTATGGTGCGCGTGGTGGGAAGTGCCACGGCCACTCCTAACCCTTCATTTCTAGCGCTCGCTCCCAACGGACGGCATTTATACTCCGTCAACGAAATCGGCAATTTCCAGACTCGGCAGAGCGGATCGGTGACGTCTTTCGCGGTTGACTTCGCGACCGGGAATTTGACCCAGCTTAACGTCCAGCCGACGGAGGGCCGCAACCCCGCTCACCTCAGCGTGGACCCCACCGGCCGGTTCGTCATCGCCGCCAACTATTCCGGCACGACGACGGCAACCAATAACGTAACGCTCCTGCCGATCGCCGCTGACGGGAGCCTCGAGGCTCCGGTTCAGATCGTCACGCACACCGGGCAACTTGGTCCTTTGACCGCACGTCAGGAGGCGCCGCACGCGCACATGGCGATGCCCGATCCGACCGGCAGATTCATTCTGGTCAACGATCTCGGCCTCGATCGCACATTCATCTACCGTCTCGACCGCGCCGAAGGGAGGCTAGTGCCGACCGAAGCTCCGGGCGTCGCACTCCCGGGCTCCGGGCCGCGGCACCTGGCGTTTCATCCTAACGGCCGGTTCCTGTTCGTGATCAACGAGCTCGCCAACACTGTTGCCGTGTGGAGCTGGGATTCGGAGAGCGGCGGCGTCAGCCGGCTGCAGACCATTTCGACGCTGCCCGACTGGTACAGGGGAACGAACACGACAGCACAGATCCTCGTCTCCGGTGACGGACGCTTTGTGTATGGTTCGAACCGCGGCCACAACTCAATCGCCGTGTTCTCGTGTAATCCGGAAACGGGCGCGCTGGCTTATGTGAACGAACAATGGACC
>JBOGMR010000050.1:0-7288 GCA_050746825.1 Bryobacteraceae bacterium
GGTTGTCGAGGGGTCTGGGCAGTACCTCCGATCGTTCATCATCCGATCAGCCTCAGCCGAGATCGTTTTGCCGTCATCCCACCCACTGATTGTCCCGAGGACCCAAAGAATGACCCTCCGCTTCAGCTCATACCTGGCGTTGACCCTCCTTGCTTGCGTGGGCAACGCGCAGCCCTCCATCAGTCTCGCTTTCAACGATGCCTGGTGGCACGCGGGTATCGTGTAAGGTTCTGTGTTCGCGCTCAGCGCTTGCGAGGTTGGAGCTCCGCGAGTCGCTCACGTCGCGACCGGGTTCCCGTTGCAGCGGAGCCTGGGAGGGTTCTCCATACAAATCACCATCGGCGAAGCAACAGAGCAGGCCCTTATGCTTTCGGCCATCCCCTGGTACGAGTCACCGCCAGCGCCGGACTGTGGGTGGTTCGAGCGGTCCTCGCCGATTACGGCGTTGGCGTTGGATCCCGCCAATCCCGATGTTGTCCACGCCGGAACCTGTGGTAACGGTGTCTTCCGCAGCACTCACGGCGGAGCAGACTGATCCTCGTTCAACCTCGGTCTCACTAATTTCGGCGTTCATGTCCTCGCGATCGCTCGCGGAAATCCGGACCTGCTCTACGCTTCGACTGGCGGCACTCTCGGCATTTCTGAATCACGGCGTGCCGGCCTGAGTCTCAATCCCCAATATCCACTCCCCTTTGAGTCGGCCGAACTCGCTCCGCGCCGTCTGATGCTGCTGCTCCGCCGTCGCCAGCAGTCTCTCGAACTGCGGCCGCTTCCGAACCGAATCGAGCCACGGATCATTCAACATGGCGGGATAACAGAAGAACCCGCCGCCGACCACGCGCTCAAAAATTTCGAGCGCGGAGTCGACCTGGTCCAAGCGTGCGAGATGCCGGGTCAGATAGAAGAGCCCTTCCGGGTCGCCGAACTCTGAAGCGACGATGCGCCCGATCGCCGCAACACTTGCCGCCGCATCGCCCTCGATCATCGTGCGGGCGGCCATGATGAAATCACGCATTCGTGTCTTTACCTTCTCTTCCATGGCCCGCAACACCCGCAGCGCTTCGTCCTTTCGTCCCACTTCCGCCTGCGACAGCGCCACGATGTACGGATTGTCCTCGATCCTGGTGGCCGCGACGCGCGCGTAGTCCCTCTGCAGGAACCACGAATGCGGGATGCTGGTGCGGATCTTTGGCTCCAGCGCGACGGCGCGCGAGTGCGCCGCCAGGGACGCCTCCAGCAGGCCGCTGTAGCGCAACGGGTTGATCAGCCCGGCAAATATCTCCGGATCCGCCGCCCCCTGTGCGCGCGGGACCAGGCGCGCCATCGCGTCGCCCGCCCTGCCGAGATCCACCTCCAACTGCGCGTACGACTTGTGTGCGATCGCGAGATCGGGGTTCAGGTCGAGAGCTTGCCGGAACGCCGCTTCTGCCCGCTCCAGCCCCTCTCTGGCTCCCGTGGGGAGGTACTTCGCCATCACATGGTGGATTCGTCCAAGGCGCGCCCACGCCGGCGCATAGCACGGATCGGCGTCCACACATCGCAAGTAGAGATCGCGTGCCGCGCCCCACTGGTTCGAATCGTGGCTGAACTGATTGCCGCGCAAATAGCACTCGTACGCCTTGGCGTTGGCAGGGACATCGTGCCGGAGGATGCGCTGTTCCCGAGCCGTGAGCGGCAGAGAGAGCGCCTCAACCACGCGCTCGGTGAGCTCGTCCTGCAGGCGAAACACACTGCCGATCGACGTCTGCGTGGAGTGAGACCACACCAGAGTCCCGCTCGCGGCGTCCGTCAGTTGCGCGGTAGCGCGTATTTCGTCTCCCGCGGAGAGCAGCGTGCCGGTCACGATCAAGTCCACGTCGGCCTCCGTCGCGATGGTCTTGAGGTCCTGCGCTCCCGCCGAAAATCGGGACGCAGCCAGGCTTGAACGCACGACCAGCGATTTCAGCCCCGACAACGATGTGGTCAACGCATCCGGCAGGCTGAACGCTAAAAAGTCGGTTTCGGGATCCGGACGGAGCATCCGGAACGGCAAAACGATCAGGCGTGTGACGGCCTTCGGCTCCACGGGAGCCGACGTTTCCACGGGAAGAAGAAAACGGTAGCCGCGCCGGGGTAACGTCTCGATGAAACGAGGCGCGTCGGCGGAATCGCCCAGGGCCTCACGGATTTGCCGGATGCAAAAATTCAGGCCCTGCTCAAAGTCGACGAAGGTGTCGTCACACCAGATGCGCTCACGGATGTCGGCGCGCGTCAAGACTTCTCCGCTGCGCCGAGCCAGCAGTTCGAGTACCCGGAACGGCTGCGGCGGCAGCTTGATGCGGTCCCCGTGTCTTCTCAGCTCACCGGCATCGGTGTCAAGCTCGAATACGTCGAACCGAAGGATAGTCGCAGGTTCACTCATTGAAAACTCATGCCGCACTCAGGGCGCGTCCATGGATGCGCCGCAGCCTCTGCTGTACAACTAATCCTATCAGCGTACCGCAGGCTTTCTGGCAGCCGCTGAAATTCTTAAGGTCATTCCAGAGGAGATCCGTATGACATTGCGAATCAACGACGTAGCGCCCGACTTCGAGGCCCGGACCACCCAGGGGCCGATCCGCTTCCACGAGTGGCTCGGCGATTCCTGGTGCGTGCTTTTCTCCCATCCGAAAGACTTCACGCCCGTCTGCACCACAGAATTGGGTTACATGGCGGGACTGCAGGGGGAATTTGAAAAGCGCAACTGCAAGATCCTCAGCATCAGTGTGGATGCGGTGGCGGATCACGACAAATGGACGGCCGATATCGAGAAAACCCAGGGCCACCAGGTGAACTATCCCATGATCGGCGACGCCGACCTGAGCGTCGCCAAGCTCTACGGGATGCTGCCTGCCGAAGCCGGCGATACGTGCGCCGGACGGACTGCCGCCAACAACGCCACCGTGCGCACCGTATTCATGATCGGTCCGGACAAGAAGATCAAACTGATGCTGATCTATCCCATGACCACCGGCCGTAACTTCGACGAAGTGTTGCGCGTGCTCGATTCCATCCAGCTCACCGCGAAACACCAGGTGGCGACACCGGCGAACTGGAAGCCCGGCGGCGACGTCATCATTGTGCCCGCCGTTTCCGATGAACAGGCGAAACAGAAGTATCCGGCGGGCTGGAACACGGTCCTGCCCTATTTGCGGGTCGTGGCGCAGCCGCGGTAGCAGGCCGGATGGTCAGGAGAGAAAGCATGGAACCGGTGCAAGTGGAGCGATTCTATCTGGGGTGCCTGGCCCACGCGTCTTATATGGTTGGGTCGGAGGGCGTCGCAGCCATCATCGATCCCCAGCGCGATGTCGATATCTATCTGGAGGCGGCGGCCGGCAAGGCGTGGAAGATCGAACATATCATCGAGACCCACGTCCATGCCGACTTCGTGTCCGGACATCGCGAACTGGCGGAGCGGACCGGAGCGCGGATCTACCTCGGCGCGGGATCCGGAGCTGAGTTCCCTCACGTCGTGGTCAAGGACGGAGACGAGATTCAGTTCGGGCAGTGCTGCCTCCGGTTCCTGCAAACTCCTGGACATACGATCGAAAGCATCTGCATTTTGATGAACGATCGCGGCGCACCCGACCGGCCGGCCTCCGTGTTCACGGGCGACACTCTCTTCGCCGGCGATGTCGGCCGGCCGGACCTGTCGGGAACCTACACCCCGCAGCAGCTTGCCGCGATCCTGTATCAAAGCCTGCACGAAAAGCTGCTGACGCTTCCCGACGACACACAGATCTTTCCCGCCCATGGCGCCGGCTCGCTCTGCGGGCGTCAAATGAGTTCGGAAAGCTCGTCGACTATCGGCAAGCAGCGGCAGTCGAATTACGCCCTGCTCGCGCGCAGCAGCGAGGAATTCGTACATCTGCTGACGGACAACCTTCCGGCGGCGCCCGAGTATTTCGCCCAGGACGTCGACATCAACCGGAGGGGCGCTGCGCCGCTGGCGCAGTTGCCCGAACTGGCGCCGCTGACGGCCGCCGAAGTACTGCGGCTGCAGAACGAGGGTGCGGTAGTAGTCGACACCCGGCCCACCATGCAATTTGCCGCGGCGCACGTGCCCGGGTCGGTGCATATCGCACTTACCGGACAGTACGCCTCGTGGGCCGCGCGAATTCTGGGGCTCAACACGCAACTGATTATCGCCGGGGAGGATCCGGAACATGTCCGCGAGTCGCAGTTGCGGCTGGCCCGTGTCGGCATGGAGAGTGTGGTCGGCTATCTGGCGGATGGTGTGGCCGGCTGGATCAAAAGCGGGCGCGAGCTTGACTATATTCCGCAGATCGGAGTTCAGGATTTCGCCGAACTATGGACCCAGGAGCCGGACCGGATCGCTGTGCTGGACGTACGTGAGCTCGGGGAGCGAACCAGTGGAGCGATCGAGAAATCAGTGTGGATCCCGCTCGGAAAACTGAAATCACGGGCAGCGGAACTGGACCGCGAGAAACGTCTGGTAGTGCACTGCAAAGGGGGCTATCGGAGTTCCATCGCCACCAGCATCCTGCGGCGTGCCGGCTTCCGCGACATGGCGAACCTGATCGGCGGGTTTGATGCCTGGAAAGCGGCCGGTCTACCTTGCGCGGCGCCCGGTAGTGCCGGAGTCTAGCAGCCCGTGATAAGAACCGCTCCCTCACGGTCGCGGCTCCGTAACGTTGTTCATTCTACTGAGCCGCGCGCGTAAGTAAGCGGTTTCTAGGGCCGGCCGGCTTAAAGTCAGCCGAAATGACACGCCAAACCCGCCGCTCTATTGACCGCGCCGTCATCGATCTGAGCGCCGGCCCGGCACCGGATCTTATGGTCACTTCCCCCAATGGCAGCCACGTTTTCATGTCCCTGCGTGGTCCCGCGCCCCTGACTGCCGATCCCCACGTCAGCACCGGCAGCACGCCCGGCGTGGGAGTCATCAAGGTTCATGAAGGCGGCCGCAACGGTGTAGTAGAGGCCCTCGCTCGAATTACCAACATCGATGCGGGCGGCGTCGAACGCGCTGACATCCATGCGATAACACTCCGCCTGAAGTAGCGAGTATTCCAGTACCGAATCCCGAGGTCCAAAACTGCGCTTGCGCGAATTTGCGGCGCAACGCGGCCGGATGCCAGTGTCCTGGGTGACAGAATCCTGACAATTTCCAGACACAAACGGCACGAAGCAGGCTTGTTCTTGTGAGAGGATGAATAGCCGCGGGGCGCGATTCCGGAGTGCGCGCGCGATCATCGCGATCTCGGCCGCGCTGACGCTCCTGGTTACCGGGGCGGTCGGCTGGCTGGGCTGGCGCCTGCTCGCTCAGGAGGAAGTGCTGGAACGGCAGCGCTCGCGCGACCGCATCGAATTGCGCACAGATGCACTGCTGGCCGCGTTTCTGCGCAGGATCGCGGAGGAGGAAGCGGCGCTCGCCCGCATCGGGTCCGAATTGCCTGCTGAGAGCGCGCCTTTGCGCAACAAAGCTGGGGCGGTTCTGGTGCTCATATCGCGCCGCACGTTCGAGACAAAGCCGGAACGGCAGCTTCTCTACAGGCCGGTTGTTCCCCGGCCGCACCCGCTTGACGCACGCTTCGCGCAAGCGGACCAGCTCGAGTTTCAGTCGAGCGACCTGAGTGCGGCGGCCGCACACTTGACTGCGCTGGCTGCGAGCGCGAAGGGTCCCGCGCGCGCCGAAGCAATTCTCCGCCTTGGACGCATCGAAGCAAAGCGCGCCCGCCTGACGGAAGCGCTCTCCGCGTACGCGCAGATCCGCGCGGAGAACGCGATCAGCCAAGTGGAAGTTCCTTATGCGCTGCTCGCCCGCTTTGCGCGCTGCCAGGCGCTGGCGAGAGCAAAGCGTAGCGCGCAGCTCGCGGAGGAAGCCTCGGCTCTGGTGACTGCCATCGATTCCGGTGAATGGCCGCTGGGAAAAGAGTCGTATTCCTGGTACCGCGAAGCGACGGCGAAGCTGGCCGGACTTTCTCCTACGCCGCCGCCGCCGGCACGCGCCGCGCTCGCCGGGGCGGTCGAATCCCTATTTGAAGACTGGAGACTTTCACGCACCCGATCGCCACGCGCGTTTGGCGACTCGCTGCTGCTGATCAACGTCAACGGTGACCGCTTGGTCGCGCTCGCCTACCCGCCGGAGGCCGTCCGCCAATTTGCGCTCAGCGACCCGAACCTCGCTGCTGACCGCGACGCCGTCGCGTTGACAGACGGGCGGGGCCGCGTGATCGCCGGCGCGGAAAAGTCCGACGCGCCCATGCGCGCCACACGAACACTCGCCGCGGCGCAATTGCCATGGACCCTGCAGTTTACTTCGCAAGCCGCCGCCCACACGTCGCGAACCTACTTCGCGCTTGGTCTGGCCGCGCTCGCCGCCATCGTCGCCCTCGCCTGCTACGCGATGGCGCGCGGCGTCCTGCGCGAGCTGCAGGTGGTCCGGCTCCAGTCCGATTTCGTTTCGGCGGTCTCGCACGAATTCCGCAGCCCGCTCACGACGCTTCGCCAGTTGACCGAACTCCTCGCCCACGGCCGCGTGCCCGACGAATCGCGCCGCAGCCTCTATTTCGATGTGCTGCAGCGAGAGACATCAAGACTGCACCGGCTGGTCGAGAATCTGCTGGATTTCGGGCGCATGGAGGCGGATCGCCGCCAGTATTCGCGCGAGCCGCTCGACTTCACCGAACTGGTCCGCGACAGCGTCCGCGAGTATGAGGACGAGATACGGGCCAGCGGGTACACCATCGAGCTCGCCGCCGAAAGTCCTGGAACCACCGTGCGCGCGGATCGCGAGGCGCTGCGCCGCGTGGTCCGCAACCTGCTCGAGAACGCCGTGAAGTATTCACCCGAATGCCGCACCGTCTGGGTGGAAGCCGCGGCGGACTCGCGCGAGGCCGTGCTTCGGGTGCGGGACTCCGGAATCGGCATCGCACCCGAGGAACAGTCGCGCATCTTCGACCGGTTCGTGCGCGGCGAAGCCGCCAAGCGCGCCTGCATCCAGGGGACGGGAATCGGCCTGGCGATGGTGAAGGAGATTGTTCTGGCCCATCACGGTGACGTGGCGGTCGCAAGCGAATCCGGCCGGGGAAGCACATTCACGGTGCGCTTGCCGGCGAGCCGGCAGGAGAACGGGAGCCCGCAATGACGAAGATCCTTGTAGTGGAGGACGAGCCCGGAATCGCGCTGGGACTCGAAGACGATCTGCGGCTGGAAGGCTGGGAGGTGGAGTTGGTGGCGGACGGAGCCGTTGCCTCTCGCCGCGCGCGGGAAGCGGCGTTCGACCTGGTGCTGCTCGACGTGATGC